>CANEZP010000012.1 GCA_947444305.1 Pseudobdellovibrionaceae bacterium
CGGCTTCGGCGCCCGCCTCGCCTGGTTCCAACTCGACGTCGCCTCCTTCGGTGAACAAGTCGGCACCAAATCCGCCCCGGTCGAAAGCCGCCGCTACATGCTAGAACTCGCCCTCGATTTCTGAAGGCGCTCCCCACTGCTGGGGGCGCCCCCCACTCCCAGGAGTGGGGACCTCTCCAAACTTAATCGGTATCTTGAATTCGGGTCGTTTGAAGGCTCGTCCAATGGCATCTCTGAGCTCCGTAGATGGGAACGGGTTGTTGAGCCACGCAAGTATGCCCTCCACATCCGAGAAAAGGGTCGTGTCTTCCTCAATTGGAATTAAAAGATGGGAAAGCCCTAGGAGACCACGGAGGGTGGAGTAGGGGTAGTTTTCAACTTTGCTACTCAATCCGGGCTCCACCGGATTTCGGTAGACGTATTTGTAAGCATTTAAATAATACGGATACGAATTTACGATGGAGCCTCCGTAAGGACCTCCGAAAATACGGTTGATCCGCCCGGCTTCTCGTCCAATCTCGCGGCTCGTGTTAGACTGGAAGAAGTTCATACCCTCCGCCAAGTTTGCGTCCGGTGTTCGAACTAGCATGTGATAGTGATTATCCATAAGGACAAAGCTTAAGATCCTCCAGTTAAACGCATGGCTTACAAAGTAAAGTTGTTCACTAAAAATCCTCCACATAACAGGCATCGGTAGTTCGAACCAATCACGATTATTAGAGCGTGCGGATACGTGGTACGGAAATTCGGCTACGGCTCGATATCTTTTGCGTGGCATACCACGTTCAGATGCAAAACGGGAGTCAACGTGATTTCAAATGAGTGGAGCCTGTGAGTTCGTTTTCCGGAATGCCGTCCGAAGTCGGCCCCCGACTTCAGGAGTGGGGAGCGCCTCCAGCAGTGGGGAGCGCCTTTAGAAACGGAAGGCGAATTTTACTACGTAGCGGCGGTCTTCGCGTGGGGTGGTGGTGGTGCCGATGTCTTCGCCGTAGCTGGCGACCTGGATTTGGTAGCTGAACATGGAGAGCTCGAGACCCGCGGTCCAATAGGCTTGGTTCACGCCGGCGCGCACGAAGAAGGCGTCGCCGAAGTTGAATTCGGCCCCGCCGTGCAGGCGCCGCATTTGTTTGTCTTCTTTGCCCGCGGTGAGGACGTCTTGATATTCGATGGTCCAAGTGCTGCGCACCCGTTTGCCGGCGATCGGGTAGATCGCCAAAGCCACGTCCAAGCTCGAGGGCGTCGCGACGGGACGCTCCGTCGTGTCCATGAACATGCCTTTGTCGTAATTGTAACTCGTGCGGCCGGCGTCGCGGTAAACGGCGCCGAAAGTGGGGAGCCACTTAACGGGCGCGGTCGCGAGCAACCCGATGTCACTGCCGATTCCGATTCCTTCGGCGGCCAAGCTTTTCAGGCTGAGATCGGTCGAATTAACGTCGATGTCATCACGGCGAACTTCCGCGCGGTTAGTGACGCGAGCGTTGATCCCCAGTTTGACGATTCCGCTGAACAACTTCGCATTGGCGCCGAACACGCCGGCCCAATCGTTGGTGTAATGATATTTGAATTTGTTCGGGGTACCCGAAACGGTCTCCGCGTTGACTTCATATTTTCCGAACACGCCTAAGCCGAAATTGGGGACGACGAACGAGGGAAACACTTGCGCTCGGGTGTGGAGATGGCGGTCCAAATTGGCGTTGGTGAGTTGAAGCGTCTCTTGCGGCTTAGCGGCGCTCATGATTTTGGTGCCGGCGATTTGTTCGGCCTGCGCGCTGACGTCAACTTCCGGGTCGGCGATGGTCAAAAAGAAATCGCGAAGTTTGCCGAGACCGGCCGGGTTTACGAGCAAGGCGGTCTCATCGTTGACGATCGCCACGCCCGCGCCGCCCATTCCGAGCATGCGCACGCCGTTGTAGTATTCGTAACGTTCACCCGCGTGCGCCGCCGAGGCCAAAAAAATTAGAGCTAAGGTGAGAATGCAAATCTTCATGCTATCCATATCGACCAGACCGCGGCTCATCTTGAGACATCCGGCCTTCTTCAGGACTGTCGTCCGGGAACGAAGCGTTTCGCGGGACCTGAGTTGTCGGCGGGGCGGGATCAGGCGAAAATGGAGCGAGGGTTAAAAGCGCCGTCACTTCGGCGCCCTTCAACCCACGAACGCACCGCAAATGGGGATCATGAATATGAAACGGACTTCGATATTCTTGCTGCTAGGCCTTTGCCTAACGCTCGTCTCGTGTAAACAAGATGAGATGAATGATCTCGCGAAAGCGCAGAAATGCTTAGACGAGGTTCCGCAAGCAAACCCCGAAGCCGCGAACGCCTGCCTGCCCTACGTATTGAAGTACGATTCGCAGCAAGCGGATATCTTGAAGTGCTCGATCTACATGACATCGGGTGGTTTGGTAGAAACCAAAATGGTCGCGGCCTACAAAGCGGTTGAAGACAAAGCCAACAACAACCGCGAAGCCGCGTTCATGTCGATTCTTGCCTTGAATAAGCCGAACGTGAATTCCGGTTACGACACGGCGGTCATCGCCGACACTTACTGCCAGAAGACGGGCGTACCCGGTCTGCAATACATTTCGGGCATTGTGAAAATCGGCAGCTTCATGGCCAAAACTATCGCGAGTTTTAATTCGACGATCGACTTCAATGACACCGCGGCCGTTACGGTTGCGGTGAATGATCTTGTTACTAAGTGCAACACCGATCCGCGACCGACCGAGTGCGCGGGCGACCTCGCCGCGATCGGTGAAAGCGCGGCCGTTCTTTCCGAAGGGTATTGCAGCGCCGATAACGCGGATTCGGAAGTTTGCGAAAACATCAACGCGGCCGTAGACGCTTCGAACGGCGACAATTCTAAAGTCGGCGACGCGCTGATGTGCTTTCTCGGCAACAAGACCTACAACGCTACGACCGGTAAGTGCAATCCTTAGGTCCAGCGAAAGCGACGTAAAATCAGATCTGGACCCGCGGCCCGTGGCTTGCGGGGCATTCCTCTTCTAAACTGAATATTGAGTACGAATATTGAGTACGAATTTATAGTCACTCTCGCATTTCTCTTGGAGTGGCGGAACAGCGGTCTCCCATGGTGAGAGCGCTTTCAGCAGTTGGAGTTGGGGATGAGAGTTTTGGTTGCGGTTGTTTTGCTCCTCAACGTGAGCTGCTCCGTAAATATTTTGGAGAACTTTGCGGAGAAGACGTCGAACGACGCGCTTTATTTCGACGCAAAAAAACTCATCGACGGCGGCGACTACACGGCGGCGTTGGCGAAGATCGATTTGATGACGGATGACTTCGAAGCGGGCCGCGGGATCACGACGCTCAAAGCGCAGGCGCACGCGGGATTGTGCGGTCTCAATTTCTTTGATTTCGTTTTGGCGCTCAGAAATTTGGGATCGCAAAAGATGCTGCAGTTTTTGGTCACGAACTTTCGTAGCGGAGCGGTTACGACCAAGTTCGATCACTGCGTAACCGCCGAGTCGTTGATCAAAGGCCTAGGCGCGGTCGGCGCGCGAAGCCTCGATGAAAATCTATTGCTGCTCTTGGTAAGCTTCACGAAAGTCGGACAAATCTTAAGTTTCTACGCCGATGCCGATCAAAACGGAACGGCTACCCCGGCCTACGATGTTTGCACGATCGCGACCGCCGGCACCCGCACGGCCGGCGCGACGATGCCCGACGAAGACGCGCGAGAAGTCGGTACGGGTTTAACGGTCGCGATGGAAAGCTTAACGGCGGTCGCGGGTCAAATCGATTTGGGTTCGGGTTCGCTCGACTCCCTCGCGTCCGCGTGTTCGAGCGCGCCGGCCGGTTATAACTTCTGTACGAAAACCACCGCCGCGGACTTTACCGCGAACGAACTGCTCGCGATCCGCAGTTTCATCCGGGAGGGCAGTGCCTTCGGTTTGGATCTTAACGGTTGTGCCGGGGGGAGCGTCAGCGGCTCCGCGTCGTGCCGATGTTTCTAAAGGTACATCAACCCTCAGTTCAAAAGAAAATGATCGGAGTCATCTGCGCCATTTGCGCGATCTTCGCGGTCGCCGCGGGTACTGCGCAAGCCGAAATGATGACGATCAATTCGAATGTTCGCGCGCTCGGGATGGGCGATGCTTTTCTAGGACTAGCCGACGATTCCTCGGCGTTGTTTTACAATCCCGCAGGTCTCGCGCGCGTCAGCGGCATCAATCTAAAATTATTTTCGTTAAGGGCCGGTGCGAGCGGGGTCGAGGCTTACGATAAGATTAAGGACCTCAACGGTTCGGACGACGAAGCCTACGCCGAAGCGCTGAAGCAACTTTACGGTGAGCACGTTTGGTCGGGCGTGGGCGGATCCGCGGCGTTCACGATGCCGATGCTCGGGTTCTCGGTTTACAATCATCTCGATGCACTCGTTCAGGTGCACAATCCCGTGTATCCAGAAATCGACACGAGCGTGATTAACGATTACGGCTACGTGCTCGGGATAGGTCTTCCGCTCGCGCCGGTCTTCCACGTCGGTGCAAATTTTAAATACATCAAGCGCACGGGAGCGCGCGTGCCTTACGGGGCGAGCGTCGTTGCCGATCTCGATTCCGACGAGCTCTACAGCAACGTGACCGGTTGGGGCAAAGGTTACGGCGTTGATCTCGGTGCGAACTTTGTTATTCCGGCTCCGTTATTTAGCGCGGTGTTCTCGGGCGTTTGGAAAAACGTAGGCGGAATGAGCTTTAAATCCGACGATCCTAACGCAAATATTCCTTCCGAGAAAAATGACATGTCGCTCGGGCTCGCGTTGAACTTTGACACGCCACTGTTGAGCATCGCGCCGGCGGTGGATTTCCGTTACCTGAATCGCGAAGACCTGCAGCTCTCGCGCAAATTAAACTTCGGAATTGAAATCGGAGTTCCGTTGTTGGATATTCGCGGAGGATTTCACGAGGGATATTACACCGCGGGACTCGGCGTGAATTTAGGCCTCTTCCAAGTGGACGCGGCGACCTACGGTGTCGAATTGGGAGCTTACCCTGGGCAGATCGAAGACCGCAGATACGTTCTTGAAGTTACGATGGAGCTCGGCGTGGGCGGCTTCACCGCGACCAGTTTATTTTCCGGCGCAAAAGTCGAAGGATCAAAGGGCGGCGCCGACGGCGGCTCGGGTACGGGACGCAGCAAATCTTTTTTCGGTGGGCGCAGACTTAAGCAGCGACGCTAACGGATTCCGGTCGCGCGCGGCAGGACTTCAACATGCTTGAAGTGATCCGTCGCTCAAGCCCCGAAGAAAAACGCGAGCTGTTCAAAGAAGCCGACCCCGATCACGGAACCTGGATTGTTTCCGATCTTCAGTCCAAATGGCACTTACAAAAAGAATTGATCGCTAAGCGCGGCGTGCTTGAACAGACCGCCGTTTTGCGCGCGACTGAACTCTGGCAGCGTTTGTGTTTTCAAGTTGCGCCGCAACTGCATCCACTCCCGGTTGAACTTGCGCAAACGTTATTTTGGGACTGGATCAAAGATAAAAATTTACCGTGGGCACGGTCGCCGCAAGCGGTGAGCGTCGTGCTGACCCAGATGCAAATGTGGATGAGCATCTTCTCGGATCCGAACCACGAAGATGTCATGAGCGAATGGTTCGCCGAAAATCAAGAATCCTACGTGAAGTGGGGCCATTGGTTTGAATTGTGTTCCGAGATCTGGAATCGCTGTCGCGAGCTGAACTACGTGATGGTGTCCTGGTTACCGGCAGTTTTATTGAGTGAGGATTTGTCGCGCCTAAGATGGAATCGTTCGCTAACGTTTGATCTCGGCCCGCAAATCAGTCAGGTCGAAGGGCAGCTGATCAAAGAGCTTTCCGCGTACATGGATGTTCGGGTGATCTACCCGGATGCGCCGTGGCTGGGCCTGATGAAGAACACGCTTCGGCCATACGAAACGCTGTTGACCGAAAATACGCAGATCGATCCCGACTGGCAGCCCGAGGTCGAAGAGCATATCGCGTTCGGGCGATTTTCAACCCAGCTGGCGGAAGTGAAGGATGCCGTCGCGCAAGTGCGTGAGTGGCTCGAGGAAGGCGTAGATCCGCAAAGCATCGCGCTCGTCGCGCCCGACATCGAAGAATATTGGCCTTCGCTCCGGCTGTTCCTAAAAGAGGAGGGCATCCCGGTTTGTAAACCCTCGGTCGCAAAGATCGGCGGTTTTCTTGAAACGGCGCAATGGCTCTCGACGTTGCGGACGACCATGTCGAAGGTGAGTTCGAACGATCTTGAAGTTCACTTATTCTCGCGTGCTGAAAAGCCGCGGCTCTCATTCGACGACTTTAAAGTTTTGTTCAGCCGCATATATGACGCCGGCGATCTCAAACGGGCGGCGTACTTGTTCTCGACGGATAAGGCCCCGCCTTACGACGAAGCGTTGAGCGCCGGAGATTTTCTCGCGTGGTCGTTGAAGTTCTGGGACGGCGGTGCGCCCATCGAAAGATTGGAGGCCTTCCTGCAGGTCATCGGCAAAGAAGTGCCGCGTGCGATGACTTTGAAACCCGCGCAGTGGTTGAGCTATCTCGAAGGCATCTTTGCCCGCCGTGAAATCAATTTAGAACCCGCGAATGAAAACGGAATTTGGTGCATCTCTTTGACCAGCGCCGATTGGCTGCCGGTCACGCACGCGGTTTTCATGAATCTCAACGAAGGTGCGCTAAGGTCTTTCATGAACTCACCCGTTAGCGCGGGCGAAGCACAAAAAATATTTACCGACACCGGTTTTGCGGTCGGCACCACCGACCGGCAAGAACTTGAATTTGAATTCTTATGGTTCTTGCAAAAGAGATGGACGTCTTTGAGGCTTTGCTTTTCGACCACCGATTTTCAAGGTGCCGTCCTTACGCCTTCGAAGTTATGGATGTGGTCCGGCTTCGTCAGCGGTCAGCTCAAAAAAGATCCCGAGGCGCCGCGCTTAACACGTTGGGATGAGATGCAGATCAAGCCGGTTGCTGAGTTAGGCGAAGCGCGGGGTTTTACGCCGGAAAGAATCACGGCGCTCCAGACCGCGCTCGCGCGGGACGTGGACAACACGGTGAACAGTTGGGGAGCCGCGCCGCCGGATCGGCTGTCGGCCTCTTCGCTCGAAAGTTTTTTTCGCTGTCCGTTTATTTTCGCGAGCCAGCGCCAGCTCAAACTGGCCGACGAGCCCGCGCTTGATTTGGATTTAGACCGCCGCACGCGCGGTAAATTGCTGCACGCGCTGGTCGACTTCTTGGGGCAAGAGCCTTTTCGTCCCGATTGGACCGACGAGGAGTTGTGCGAACTGATCGATGAGACACGCGGCAAAGAAGAAATCATCCTCGGTGAGGAAAGACTGTGGCCCGCGATCCGCGCGCAGCACTTGAGATTATGCCGGCAGTTTCTGACTTTCGAAACGGCTTGGCGCGCGCGTTTTCCCGAAACCAAAACGATCGCGCGCGAACTTGATTTCGCGGCCGATTGGAACGGGATTCCGCTTTCGGGCCGGGTCGACCGCGTTGATGCGGACTCGCACGGCAGGTACGCGCTTATCGATTACAAAGCGAGCGCTTCGAACACCCGTAACTGGGGGTCGTGGCTCGCTAATCATGATCTTCAGCTTTCCCTTTACGCCATGCTCGTGGAAGAGGGTCGCACTTCGCTTCCCGCCGCGCCCGTCGTGGCCGCAAACTATTACGTGATTAAAGATATGGATCGCCGTAAAGGCTTTCACACCAAAGACGATACCGCCGAGCTCTATTCCGCCGCCGACAAACACCGCAACTTCATCGGCGAGTTCGAAAAAATGGGATTGTTCGAAGCGATGAGGCAAACCATCGACCGCGCCGTCACCGATATTTCGGCCGGCAAATTGAATCCCGCACCGGAAGATCTAAAAATCTGCGACGGTTGCTCATGGAGGTCCCTATGCAGGGCACCGCACCTGAATTAAAATTTCACATCGTGCGCGCCGGGGCCGGCGCCGGTAAGACGCGCGGATTAGTCGAGAAGGTCGTCGAGATTTTCCGCATGTTTCAAAAGGAAGGGCTCGCGCCCCGGTTGGTGGTGACCACCTTTACCCGCAAGGCAACGCAAGAGTTGAAAGAGCGGCTGACCGAGCACGCCTGCAAAGAACAAGACTCCGCCTTACTCCAATTCGTAACTGATCCGAGCAAACTCCACATCTCCACCATTCATGGACTTCTCAATATTTTCCTGCGGCAGTTCGGCCACCTCGCGGGTATGGACGCTGGCTTTCAACTTGTCGGCGGCGGCGAAAGCAACACGATGGCACGTCTTGCGTTGCGCGAAGCGATGCTCGCGCAACCCGAGGGTCTGCGCTGGCTCGAAGCCTACGGTTTCGACCGCACGCTGGCGATGTGCCGGCGCTACGATATCGCGAGCCGCGAGCAGGGCGGGCTTCGGCCGGCAACGCTCGAAGATATGGAGCACGCGGCCGCCGGTGAAATCGCGAACTGGAAAAAAGAATTGAAAGAACTCGCCGCGAATATTCTCGAAGAAGTCGATGATCCTAAATGGAATGACTTCGGCCACGCCCTCAAAGATTTTGTTTCAACTTGGACGGGGGACGCCGCGCAGGTCGAAAATTTGCCGTCGAAGCCGCGCAATTCGAAAACCCAAGCCGCTTTCGAAACATGGCACGAGCGCGCGAAAGACGCGCTCGATGATTTTAAAAAGGAAATGAAAAAACCTTGCTGGAACCGCGCCATCTGGCAAGAGATGGCCACGACCTGGGAACAATTTGCCGAACTGGCCGAAGATTTCAGCCGGCGCTTGGGCGAGCATAAAGAATCCGGCGCACGCTACGAGTTGTCCGATCTCGAATTAAAAGCCATGGAGATCGTGCGGGCGAAGCCCTTCTTGGGCGCGTTGTTCGCCGACAATTGGGATTTTTGGATGATCGATGAGTACCAGGATACGTCGCCGCTCCAGGTGGCGTGCCTCGAGGCTTTGATCGGCGGCAAACCGACTTATTACGTCGGCGATCCTCAACAAAGTATTTACCTCTTTCGCGGCGCCGAAGTTCGCGTTTTCGAGCAAGCCGAGCGTGCCGTGATGGATCTCGGCGGTGAACAAAAGATCCTGCTGCGCAATTACCGTTCGCAACCGGATCTCTTACATTGGATCAACGACTTTATGACTTCGGTCAGCCCGCAATTCAACGCGATGGAGCCGCGCGAAGCCGCCCGCTCTCCGTCGCGCTCTTGCGTGCAGCTACTAAAGGCCGCGGACGAAGCGCAAGAATTGAACGCCATCGTCGATAGGGTGCAGCGATTAATCACCGACGGTGCATCGCTCGAAAAGATATGCATCCTTGGCCGTACCCACCGCACGTTGATCGAAGTTTCCCGTGCGTTGCGCGAGCGCGGCTTTCCCACGCACGTTCACGCCTCACGCGGCTTTTCGTTACGGCGTGAAGTCGTCGATGCGCAAGCCTTATGGAAGTTCCTCGTTAATCCGCACGACAATTTGAACTTGATGATCCTGCTACGCTCGCCGTGGTTTTACGTTGAAGATGCAAAGCTCCGCGAATGGATGAGCGAAAGACCTCATTCACTTTGGCGCAAGCTCGAAGCGCTCGGTGAAAATACTCCCGAAAGCATCACGCGCTTACGCCAGGCGCAGATCCGCCAGGTCGAATGCGGTCTCGCGCGCGCGTTCGAAGAAGGCTTGGCCTCGGCCGCATACCTCGATCTTAGCTTGATCAACGATCCCGCGGGCCGTAAAGAGTCCAACCTCTGGAAGCTGATCCATAAGGCGCGCGCGCTTGAACAAGAGGGCGGGCAAAGCATACTTGATTTCTTAGAGCGTGAGGCGGGCGCCGACATGCTCGACGTTACGGAAGGTGATGCGACCTCGGCGCAAGAACCGAATTGCATTAACCTCATGACGATTCATGGTTCGAAAGGGTTACAGTTTGAACACGTAATCGTTCCGCGCATGGGTGAATCGCCGCGCACTTCGCACACGCCGGTGCTCGACGCGCAAGACGGAGTTTTCTTCTTTCCGGTATTTAGTGAAGAGGCCAACGATGCGCCGGGCGCTTCGCCGTTCGTGCCTAGCCCGCTGGACTACGTCAAAGTCCGCGACCAACGGGAACGTGAGTTACGCGAGTTCGACCGCTGGCTTTACGTTGCCGTCACGCGCGCGCAAACTACGTTAACTCTAAGTTGGTCCGAAGTCGGTCGCGATTCTTGGGCGGCCCGCAGCCCGATGTTTGCGCAAGAGCCGGGCGTATACGCCAAGACCTGCTACTCTTACGAAATTTTAAAAGCCGACATGGCCGCCACGGATTTCGTGCCGGCCGAACAGCCGCAGCGCGAACTGCGTGTGCCTTGGCAGTCCGCCGCCGGCCACGTGGAAGAACGCAAGGCCGTCACCGATTTGATCAGCGCGAAAGCACCGTCGACCGGCGGGCGCGAAGATTTCTTAAGACGTTGGCGGGCGCAGAATCTGGGTACCCGCATTCACCGTGCGCTCGAAGCCGTGAAGTACGGGCGCCACATTGACGACGAAAGCGAAGAGGCCGTGCACTACGTCCTCAGCCTGCGCGAGCCGCCGATGGAAAAACTGATCCTCGAAGGTGAAGTCGAATGGGGTTTTCAAGTTCAGACGCCGACCCAAACCGTCGAGGGTCAAATTGATCTGTGGGGAAAACTAGGCAACAAGATCTACGTCGTCGATTACAAGTCGGGTTCACCTAAAGGTAAAGAGAAAGCCTTCGAACAGCTCGGACTTTATGGCTGGGCTTTAAGAAAATTCGGGCATCGCGAGCCGATGGTGTTGGTCGTCATCTATCCGCTCGCCGGCAAAGTCGAGATCCAAAGCTTCGATGAGAAACTATTTTCCGACTGGGAAACTAAATTCAGCGGAGCCCAGGCTTGAGGTTAGCGTGACCTTCGATTGACCACCTTCAACGGTGGTCATGGGAACGTTGAAGGTCACTTCGTAGGGAGTGCTAAAGTTATCGACGTGCGGGTAAACCGTGCGGAGTTCGACGTATTTTTCATCGACTTTGCGAACTTTGCCTTCGAAGCGGGTACCGCCGTAGTCCAAGTACACTTTCCAAATCGTTTTAGCTTTATTCAAATCGTTGTATTCATTTTCGGGACTAAAAAAGCGCAGGAAGAATTTCGAATACGCGCCCGACTCCTGCATGACCTTATCGCGCTCGCTTTGGTAGGCGCTTTGATCCCACTGCGAGAACTGCGCACGCTGCTTCAGAATCTCGGTCTGAAGGTCCGAGCTTAGAATCGTCACGTCGGCCTGAAAGGTTTGATAAAACCCGGAATATTGATTCGTTTTTACCGTGTGCTTTGAAATCAAAGAGGCGTAGCTCGAAGGGCTCATGGCCTCGACGCCGCTCGAGTTCTTCAAAGGGGCCGCGGTACAACCGGCAACGGCGATCGCAAAAGTTACGAACAAAAGACGCGCCACCGTTAGGCTCCTAAGTAGGGATTGAGGAATCGCTTTAAATCTTCAACGACTTTCTCGCGATCGAGATCGTTGTAAGTTTCGTGATAACTGTCCGGATAAATTTCGAGCTGATTTTTTTTGCCGGGAAGCTTGTCGTAGAACTCGCGCTCGGCCTCGGGGCTTACGATCTTATCTTCGCCGGCGATTTGCATCAGCACGGGCGCTTGGATCTCGCCCGCGTTTTGCATCGCGAGCGGGAAGTTCTCAAGCATGCTTAAGAATAGACCCGGTGAGATTTTGTCGTGGCGAAGATTATCGCGGGTGTAGGACTTAATCATTTCGGCATCGCGGGTGAGATCCGAATATTTGATCTCGTTATACATCGTTAAGTTGGGCAGCCATTTCACGGCGATCCGTGCGGCCGATTCCTTCAGTACGGGGACTTTGATCTTTAAGCCTAAGAGCGGCGAGCTCAGCACCAGCGCCGCGTATTTCACGCGTTTGCTTTGCAAGTAGCGGAGGGTAACCAAACCACCCATGCTATGCCCGAACATCACGATGTTCTTACCGCCGGCCTCTTTCGCAACCATGTTGTAGAAAACTTCAAGATCGTCGACGTAGTACGAGAGATTTTTGACGAACCCGCGTTTACCTTCGGAGCGACCGTGCCCGCGCATATCCCAGGCGTAAACTTGCCAGCCGTCTTCGCTCAAAGTTTTTGCTAGCGTCCCGTAACATTCACTATGTTCGGCAAGTCCATGCGTAATAATCATCACCCCGCGCGCGGGAGATTTTTCGGGGTTCCAAGTTTGGAAAAAGAGTTCGGTTTGATCCGGGCCTTTGAATTGCCCTTCGAAGCGTTGTGGCATGGACCTATCTTTAGTCTAATTGGGGGAGGGGTCAAGGTTCGGTTGTGGGCGCGAAGTCTTTCGGCTACCATAATTTTATGACTTCAATGTGGTCGTCCGTTATTTTCATTTTGCTCGGCGCGGGTGGCGCTTCGGCGTGGGCGCAAGACTCCACCGGGAGCCGCCCCCAAGGCTCCGATGCGCCCTACGAATTCGGCTTACACTTGGGCAATTTGCTGCCCAACCAGATTTCCGGCGTGGAAGAAATCATGGCGCTGGGTGGTGTGCGCGCGGGCTACCGCCTTGCCGGAGGGTCTTACGCCGAAGCGGGATTTATCTCAGGGAACGGCGAAGGTGTGCGCTGGAAAAACGCGCACGTTGATATCCGCATGGACATTCCGATCGAAAACCTTTTGGCGTTGGCCTACGTCGGTGCCGATAGTGTTTATTTTCAAGGAGTCGGGCACGCGCAAAAGCTAATCTTCGGCGGACACGCGGGCGGCGGCATCATGGCTCACCTCGGTGGGACGGCCTGGTTCCGCGCGGATATGAAATTCAGTTTCAGCCCCGGCGCATCGCTTTACATCGGCGCGGGGCTGGTCTTCCGGCTAGGTTCAGGCACGAACTGATTTCGAGAGCTAACTAAAAATCGTAGGGAACGGCGACCAACCCCGAGCGGTATTTTTCGGTCGCAGTCCACTTGGGCCCGCCGCCCGAACCGAGCGGGTTGAATTTACTAAATTCCATGTTGTCGCGTGAGGCGAGATTACGCATGCTGTGCGCTTCGATCACGTCGCCGAAGCGTCCCGGGAAAACATGATAGCCCACGTGGGCAGTCCCTAAGAAAAAAGGGACGCGCGCAAAAGCCGCGGGCGGCTGATCACCGAAACCCACGAGCGCCGTCGCGTTGTCGACGGTCGTGCGATAATACTTTCCGCCGCGAGTTACGTTCGAGTAGTGGGCGGCGTGGTTGCCCCAAACGGCATTGTGCCGGCGGCCCGCGGCAACTTCAGAAGGTTTCAACGGAGCGATCCTGCGATCATCGAGGTCCCACTGCTTCATCTGCTCAACGCTATTCGAAGGATTCCAGTAATAGATTTTCCAACCTAAATCCTGCAGCGCGATCTGCAAATCGGTCCCGAGATAATCGACCGACCGCATGTGCGCGTTAATCTTATTCCAAGAGGTCAGGCTCAGCCCGCCGGCTTTTTGGAAGCCCTGCTCAAGACACTGCATCGCCATGGTGATGCAAGCCGTACCGACTTGTTGCCGCGCGATCTCGTACGCTTGCACCTCGCTAAATCCGGCGCCACGCAAGGCCGTCGCGCGCTGTTCAAGTGTACGGTAATCTTTGCGGCGATTGCCGTAATATTTCGAAGCCCGGTAGCGATCATGGAATTTAACGTGATCGGCGTAAGTATCATCTAAGCACTTAGCCGCGGTTTGTAAGATGACCGGCAGCTTTTGCTGATGCTCGGCCTTCTCGGCGGCGCTGAACTGAATCAACGCGTGGGCGGGGGGAGTTATAATCGCGGCAAAGCCGATGATCACGGCGGCAAACTTTAACATCTCGTAAACCTCTGTTATTGGGTGCACGAGAGTTAGATCATTTTCGATTACAAAGCGAGCGGATTTTAGAAGGAGGGTATTTCTTCTTCGATCACGACCTTCGAGTCCCAGCAAATATTGCGCAAAAAATCACAAACGCGCGTGATCCGGCTAGGAATATTCCGCGGTGCCTGTTTGATGATGTTCTCAATCTTGCGGTCGATGTACGTCGTGCTGACGCGGCCTTCTTTTTCGGTCCGGTGCCGATTGCCCACGTCCACGACGATCTTACCGTCCAATTGACGGACCGGGATCATCAGCGAGCCGCTAAAATTTAAGTCGAACATTTCGTCGGACTTGCTGCGATTATAGAATGAAATTAATTTTTTGCAGTTCTCGTCGATGACCCGGCAACCCAGAGTTTGCTTCGTGATGACCTGCGCAAGATCTTGCCCGGCTTCCTTCTCGAACGGCATCCAACCGGTATCTTCTTCGTACTCTTCGCTAACGATGACCGCACCTTCATCCCGCAGCTGCTTCAGCATCGACTGCAGATGAGCAAAATCCGCCTCAATCACCGAATTGTCGGGAATCGCCCGCGAAGTCCAAACGATCGTCAAGGGCGTAGCCTGCCCAGCCGCAAACGCATAGGGCGACACAAAAACAAAAAGAAGAGCCAAAATTTTAAAGTTCATCCCCAACACCTTACAATTTCAATACCATCCACAACGCCCCCCAACTGCACCAAGGACAACCCCTGATCACCTACAACCCAAAAAACGTCACCCCTGAGCCGCCCTGAAGCCATACCCATCTCTCCTATCCAAAAAGAAAAATCCTCCCAAACTCCACAATTTCCTACGCCGCGGACGGCGTAGGAACGCCACTGCCAGGACGCTAAATCCCCGCACCCAAACAGATGGGGCCATCAAGCCACCGACCCATGCACCACCCAGAGTAAAACGACCCAAGCAAGAACAACCCAAAGCAAAGAATCACCGAAGCCAAATCATCACTAGAATCTTAGACCACCGATTCACAACCATACAAATTCCCACACCATACCAATTCCCAAACCATCTCAAATCCCAACCCATCTCAATTCCTAATATAGAGAACTCAATCCACCGAACGAAGCTCGACATTCGCAAACCGAAAAAAAGAAAGTGCGTCCGGCCGACGTGACGACAGATTACTCAACGACAAACCAAATCTTGAATCGGCAATGTTACTAAATTAATTTACATGAATGAAACAGTTAGAGTTTAAGAAAGTAAAAGGCTGGGGCGGGAAGAGAAGAGGTGCGGGCCGTAAAAATAAAAGCGGCACGTTGAATCATATGAAACGTGATCAAGCCCGGCCGCAATATCCGATGCACATCACGCTAAAGCTTCGGCGCGGTTTAATTTCTCTGCGGGGGCCAAAGATGATGAGCGCTTTTCAAAAAAGTCTGGAACAAGCGAAGGTGAAAGGCCTCAGGGTGATTCACTTTGCGGTAGAATCCAATCATGTTCATCTATTTGCCGAGACGAATAATAATCGAAAATTACGGGCCGGGATGGCTAGCCTGGCGGGTCGTTACGGCAGGGTCATCAGGAAATTAAGCGGTGGGCGAGGTTCGGTCTTCAATGGCCGTTATCATTCGCGGGTTCTAAAAACTCCGCGCGAAACTAAGAACGCGCTTGCTTACGTGTTACTAAATCACTCCAAGCACGAAGGCGTGGCCCCTTACCGCGATGATAAATCGTCGGCCGCTTATTTTTCAGAATGGAACGCTTTGTTGGGTGGTCGATATCGTAAGCTGCCGGCCGAAGACATTCCCGACTATTTAAGCGGGGCCGAATCATGGCTCGCGCGGGTGGGTTGGCGCCGGGCGAGTTGATTACGAACCAACGCCGGGCGATTTGATTTACGAACCAACGCCGGGATGTTTCTTCAGCCATTCTTCGGCGCGTTTGTAATCCGTCGCGAAGCTTGGGGAGCAGCCCGTCGGCATGATGCGGTGATCTTTCGAATCTGAGTCGATCACTTTATTGGACGCCTTGGCGAGGACGGCGTCTTTCAGGTGATCTTGCGAAATATAACCGAACGTTTTTTTATCCTTGGATAGAATCGCTAGCGAAGGCGGGAGCTTCTTCATCCGCTCGGCCGTCATCGCCTGCGTGGCTTCGGACAAGGCGCAGAGCGAAGTCAGCGTGAATTCAAAATTCATGATGGGTGCGGCATCGTCTAAACCGCAAAGCCGTTTGATGGCCGCCTGCAAATCGCGCGCACTTCGCAAACTCGCTTGGTGATGGTTGCAGGCGGGGCCTTCGGGATGTTCCTCGTCATCACCTTGCAAGAACGTAGGCAGGTCCGAAAGAAAATTCCAGCCGGGCACGTGCTTGGCGATGCAAGCCTTCTGAACCCCGGGTCCTTTGGGACCGTCTAAGTTCAGCGCCGGATCCCAGCCGACGATCGCGTTGTATTTACCGGGACGTTCGCTGGCTTCGTACGCGGCCAACAATCCACCGGTCGAATGCCCCATGAGGAAGGTCGGTTTCGTCAGTCCGGAAGCGATATCTCCCGCGAACTTGACGTCTTCGGTCCATTCTTTGAAGTCGGCCTTCTTTAACAGCTCATCGTAACCGCCGTGGCCTTTCAAAATGGGCGCGACGACATCGTAACCCGAAGCTTGAAGTTTCTCGGCGATCTGACGCAAGTGCGCGGGGCTGGCGGCAAGTCCGTGCACCAAAACCACCGTACCCTTCGCCTCTTTACCGGTTGAGCGCAACACGTAAGGCGCGGCCTCGGCGAACACACCGCAATCCATATTACTTTTTTTGTAGTTCTCGAAAGCATCCAGCATTGCCGGCGCGCATTCCGCACCTTCGCAGCGTGGGGCGCGTCGCTGAATCGAGCAGTCGGCATGGGCGCGCGAGACGAGCGCGGCCAATAAAATGAGTATGAGTTTCATTTTCTTAGATTAGCAGATTTAAAGCGGCCCGACCCCGCGTCGGAAGGCAAACGGGACATAGGACAAGGGAAGTTTAAGTACCCGAAATGACCGAATCGGCCGCCTTCGGCAAAAGGTCGGGGTAGTCGGTGTTGTAATGGATGCCGCGCGATTCTTTACGCATCAAAGCGCAACGCACGGTCAGTTCGGCGACGGTCGCAATGTTACGTAATTCTTCAATGTCCGAGTGAGTCTTGAACGAAGCGTAGTACTCGGAGATTTCTTTTTGGATAAGTTGAAGACGGGTAAGAGCGCGGTGCAAACGGCGGTCGGTGCGTACGATGCCGACGTAATTCCACATCAGGCGGCGAATTTCGTCCCACATGTGGTGGATCACGATCATCTCGTCGGCGTTCTCCATCTCCGACTGCGGCCAGGCGGCGACTTGCAAGCCGGCCGCGCGCTTTAAATCCGACGCCAAAAAATTAACGGCCGCGTTGTGCGAGATGACCAAACATTCAAGCAAAGAATTCGAGGCCAAGCGGTTGGCGCCGTGCAAACCGGTGCAGGCGGTCTCACCGAGGGCGTACAATCCCGGCACGCCGGTGGCGCCGTCGATATCCGTGACCACGCCGCCGCAGAGGTAATGCGCGGCCGGTACGACCGGAATCGGCTGCTTCGCCATATCAATGCCAAGCTCAAAACATTTTTTATATATACCCGGAAAGCGCTTCTCTAAAAACTCGCGCGGCTCAAAGGTGATGTCGAGGTAGACGCACTCGGCCCCGGTACGTTTCATTTCCGCGTCGATGGAACGCGCGACGATATCCCGCGGCGCGAGTGAACCCATCGGGTGATGCTCTTTCATGAACGCGCGTCCCGAGCGATCGACTAACTCAGCGCCTTCGCCGCGCAAGGCTTCCGTAATTAAGAAGTTGCGCGCCGAGGGATGGAACAGGCACGTGGGGTGAAACTGCATGAACTCCATATTGGCGACTCGCGCCCCCGCGCGGTAGGCCATCGCGATACCGTCACCGGTGGCGCCACTCCAATTTGATGTATATAAATATACTTTACCCGCGCCGCCCGTGGCGACGAACGTGGACCGGGCAAGAACCGGGAAGACCTTGCCGCCGATTCGGTCCAACACGTAGGCACCCACGCAGCGTCCGGCATCCACGATTAAATCCAGCGCGTAGTGATTCTCGAGGACCTTGATATTCGGATGAGCCAAAACTTTTTGTAAAACCTGCGCGTGGAGTTCCTGACCGGTGTGGTCGGCAATGTGCAGAATCCGGCGCATCGAATGACCGCCTTCGCGGGTGAGATCTACCCGTTCGTCGGCGCCGAGGTCGAACTTTACGCCCCAGCCGACTAAGTCTTGAATGCGCTCGGGACCCGCTTCGATGATTTTTCGAACGACTTCGGGATCGCAGAGGCCGGCCCCGGCATTGAGCGTGTCGTCCACGTGCCGGTCAAAACTGTCTTCGGTGGACATCACCGCCGCGATTCCCCCTTGCGCCATCGCCGAATTGGTTGTTTTCAAATCCGTTTTGGTGCAAAGCAGGACTTTAGACCGGTCCGCGACCTTTAATGCGAGCACTAATCCGGCAAGGCCTGAACCTAATACTAGGGCGTCGGTGTCCAATGAGAACGGCGGCTTTTTCGGCATGACGGCGTCTTAGCATATGCGTAGTGGGATGAAAATCGTTGTTGGCCCTAAGTCGAAAATAAAACTAGAATAAAGTCAGGGGTTTGGGTCCACACGAACGACAAGGAAGTTAGCGTTACATCGTCCGCGCGGGGGGACGGGACCAAAGACGGTTCGCGAAAGTGAGCCACCCATTTTTCAATCGAGCAGGGAAGCTATGCGCAATCAAACGGTTCGTCTCTTTCTGTACAGTTCCATCGCCATCGTCGGATTGACGCTCGCGTGGGGTTTCAAAAATATTCCTTCCACGACCGCGCTTGCCGAAAGGTCGCTCAAAAATTCTCTCGAGCAAGAGTTGATCACCTTGTCGAGCGCCGTGCGTTCGTCGACCCAAGCGCTTCGTTTTAAGCTCCTCGATATTCTCAAGGCCGAGGGCAACGACAAGCCGACGCGGGCGTTCCAAGATTCAATTTTCGTCGCGGCTTCGCTGGTCGAGTGGGATCAAAATTACTGGAAGCCGCTGTGGCACTCTTCAAAATCCAAAGAGGGTTTCCAGATCACTCAATTTAAAGAATGGGTGAAGACTTGGCCCCTCGCTAAACTAAATAGCGGCGAAGTTTTTTTCGTGAAGGTGGCCGACGAAGCGGGTCAAGCGCACTTCGCGGTGGTCGTTCCCGTTCGTAAACCAAACGGTATACCGATGGTGGGCATCGGAGTTTTTCCTGCGTCGCAATTCGGTTTGATTTTCTCGGCCGATCGTACGCGCGAAGTCCAAGTGTTCGACGATCTCGGATTCGCGATGGCGCTCTCGCGGCCGGCTTACCTCGGCGCTTCGTTAAAAACCAATCCGTTAATCGATTTGATTCTTGAAGGCGGCGAGGTAAGCGCACGCTCCGAATGGAAAAATGAAACCGGTGCCGCGATGGCCGGGGTGGCGACCAGGATGAGCGACAGCAATCTTTCGGTCGCGATCGAATCGCCCGTCAACTTCGGCAGCGCGTGGATTTGGCAGTCTTGGCTTTACCTCGTACTTTGCGGCCTCGGTGCGATCGGTTTGAATTGGTACGTACTCAACAGCATCGTGCAACCGCTGCTCGCGCAGATCTCGCAATCGGATACCGTTATCGAGCAGCTTAAACGGGCGCGCAGTGAACAACCCGCCGCCGCGGTCAACGCGAGCGCCGCGGGCCAGGTTAACGTTAAGCCCGCGATGAATCTGCCCGAGCTTGAGGAACTTTCGTTTATCGACGAGGTGCCCGAACAGCCCGTCATTGCCGAGAATGCACGTGTCCCGCTCGCCAAGATCGTCGCCGCGGCGATCCGTTCGCTCGATCCCAAGTTGAAAGAACACAATGTACGCGTCCAACAAACGGGCCTGGAAGATGTGTTCCTGACCGGCGATGCTTTGCAACTGCAGACGGCGCTCGAAGAGATCATGAAGAATTCGATCGAGGCGATGGCCGGCGGTGAAACCAATTGGTTATCGGTCATGGCCGAGCGTAGGGGCGACCAAGCTTTCCTCACGATCGAGGATACGGGCACGGGTATATCGGGGGAAAATCTTGAAAAGGTTTTCGATCCGTTCTTCTCCACGAAAGATTCCGAAGGGGTCTCGCGTGGGTTAGGGCTGAACGTCGTTCGCCGCGTGCTTGAAGAGATGGGCGGCTCGGTAAAGATCAAAGCGCGTAAAGACACTCCCGGCACCGTCGCCGAGATGGAATGGCCGGTCGAAAAAACGGTTGCGCCGGTGATTGAAAAGCCGGCTCCCGAACGTTCGACCAGCGTTTCGTCGGCGGCTTCGATGGCAAAAAATGCTCTTAACGATTTAGAAGCGTTCGAGTTGGATGAAGACGACGATTTTTCAACGCTAATTATGCAAGCACCGCTGATCCCCACCGCGAGCGTGAAGCGGCCCCAAGAAAATTCGGGCGTGCCCATCCGCAAACCCGTCGTTCGCAAACCGAATTTGGATATGAATACCTGATGAAGATTGAAGAGGCCCGGCCGTCATTTACCGTCTACCTAATCGCGAGCGAACTAAGCCGGCTCGAAGGCATTTCGGATTCGCTGGGCATGGCCGGTTACATGGTGGCAAACTTCAATGAACTCACGGCCGCGATTTCGGAAGTCTATTCGAACCCTCCGCATTTCCTTTTGTTCGACGCGATGGAGACGAAGTTCTCGTTAAAAAAAGCGATCAAACAAGTCGTCGTGCAGCTGCCCGAAAGCCACGTTTATCTGGTCACCCCCGCCGCCGAGCGCGAAACCGCGGCGCCGATGCTTGAACAAGGCGTTTACGATTTGATCTTAACCCCGCTCGCGAGCCAAACGGAATTGGTGCGCAAACTCGACCGCGCGGCCGAGCGCGATTATTTCATGTACATGAACGAGCGTTTAACCGAAGCGCAACAAGCCGCCGCTTCCGCAGCGCCGATGCAAACGGGTGTACCCGCCATAGCGCCGGCCCCGACCGGCGCGTCGGCCGGTGCGCCGGCGGGCGACGACATGCACCTTACGTACGCGACCAATGTTTTCGCGCAAAAATCTCCGGACGAAGCGGTCTCGGTTTATTTGAAAGCCGTTTCCGCGGCGCTTGACGGTTGCCCGGTACTTTATCTTAAGTACATCGCGAACCGGCGTGTTCTGCTCGCGAACGTGAGCGAGCGGCTAGAAGATTTTGACTTGAATGGATTAGGCGTCAACTTCAACGAAACGGCGGGCGGCTTTCGCACCTCGCAACTGCGTGATCCGCAGAGCATCCCCGAGATCGCGTCACTGGCCAAAGAAATCTTCAACACCGATGATTACTTCGCGTTACCCATCGAAGCATTGAACGAGATTCAAGGCGTGATGCTCTTCCTAAGGGCCGATCCAAGTCCCGGCCTCAGCCACATCGTCCAGGAATGGACGACGCTTCTGAACCGCGCATTGTCGTTGCAAGAATCCGAAAAGCGCTTGCACGTCATGGCCGTAAAAGATCCCGCGACCGACCTGCTCAACCGCCAAAACTTTTTGGTAAAGGTGCGCGATGAAATCAGCCGCTCGCGGCGCACGTCGCTGCCGGTGAGCTTGGCTTTGATCACGATCGATCAGTACGGACAAATCGTAAATGAAGCCGGGCAAGAAGAAGCGCAGACCGTCTTAAAAATGGCGGCGCGTATTTTCGAAAAGCATTCCCGCGTGAACGACGTGATCGGCCGCACCGGTGCCGACGAGTTCGGATTAATCCTTTCGCATACCCATAAGCAGGGCGCGCTGATCAAAGCCGAGAGGTTAAGACGCATCATCGAGAGCGCCGATTTCTCACGCGTGGTTAAGTCATTTCCGAACATTACGATCTCATTAGGCGTCGCCGAATACCCGTCGATGGCCCACGATGCCGAAGAATTGATGCAGGCCGCGGACGAGGCGTTGTTCCAAGTCCGTAAGCTAGGCAATAAAACCTGCGTGGCGAAGCCTCCCGAAAACTTCGTCGCCGATTTTGAGGTGCACTCAAAAGGTACTTGAAGAAAAATGTTACGACGAACTCAACTGCGCATCGACAACTCGGCTTTACGTCATAACTTGAATCTACTTAAAAAGTGGAACGGTCCGGCGTTTTTTTGCCCGATGGTGAAAGCAAACGCCTACGGCCACGGTGCCGAAATGGTCGCGCGGATTGCCGAAGACAACGGCTGTTCGGCGCTCGGGGTAGCCTTAGTCGAAGAAGGCGTCGCGCTTCGCGAAGCGGGCTTGAAAGGTCCGATCCTCGCCTTCGCACCGTTAAGCGTGGACGGGGCCGCGGCGGTCATCAAAAACCGAATCACCCCGGTGCTCGGGCGGTTCGAAGACCTGCTCGCACTTGATCGCGTTCATAATGGTGCTTCGGTCGCCGTTCATCTTAAGTTTAATACCGGAATGCAGCGGCTCGGCTTCGACGTCGCAGGTTTAGCGCAACTTAAAACCGAACTCGCGGCCAGGTCATGGCTAACGATCGAAGGCTTGTGCACGCATCTCACGCATGGCGAAGAGGCCGCGCAAACCGGCGGGCCGACCCATTTGCAACTCGAAAAATTTGCCGCGATGACGAACGGGTGGCCGGGGGTACGTCATGCGCACAAGAGCGCTTCGCTCGCCGTGCTCGCGGGCGAGAAAGCCGACGACGGTCTTGGCGCCCGGCCCGGGATCGGCGTGTACGGTTTGCCCCACGACGGTCGTTTGGTGGGCGCGGATTTGAGGCCGGTCATGACTTGGGTTAGCGAATTAGTAAATGTTCATACGGTCGAAAAAGGGGAGACCGCTTCTTACTCGGGTCGCTGGACCGCGCAACGCAATTCTTTGATCGGGGTCGTACCGTTGGGGTACGGCGACGGCTATCTTCGCGCCCTTTCGAACAAGGGCTTTATGCTTTGCCGCGGGATGAGAGTTCCTGTTGTCGGCAGCGTGTGCATGGATTACACCTTGTTGGATCTAACCGACATCGCAATCGCCAATCCGGCGGCGGAAATCAAAGCGGGAGAACCGGTCGTGGTTTTAGGACGGCAAGGAAATCAGGAAGTGAGCGCCGCCGATCTCGCCGAGATCGCGGGCACCATTTCGTACGAGATCGTGACGAACATTTCCGCGCGCGTCCCCCGTGAGGCCGTATGATTCGCGTTTGGACCGATAATCGCGAGCGCATCAATACCGCGATCGACGACTTTGCGGGACGCATATTTAATGGCCTCGGCAAATTTTTCGTCGACTGCGGCAAAGCCTGCATCTTCTTCGCGCAAAGCGTGGTTTTGATTTTTAAAGGTCCATTCCGTTGGGATGAAATCATTCGGCACATGGAATTCATCGGAAACCGTTCGGTGTTGATCATCGCGATGACCTCGGTGTTCACGGGGATGGCACTTTCGTACCAAATCTTTCTCGGCTTCGTAAAAGTGAATGCGACTAATTTGGTGGGTCCAACGGTCGGCATGGGAATTTTGCGCGAACTCGGCCCGGTGCTTACCGGGTTGATGGTGGCCGCGCGCGCGGGTGGTGCGATGGCGGCTCGCCTCGGAACCATGCGCGTAAGCGAGCAGATCGATGCGCTGGAAGTCATGGGCATCGACTCAAAACAATATTTGGTAGCCCCACGTATTCTGGCCGCGGTGATCACCGTACCCATGCTCTGCGCGATCTTTGATTTCATGGCGATGATGGGCTCGCATTTTTTAACGATCACGGTCTTGCGCCAAGACGAAGCCATCTTCTGGGATAAAATTTCGTTGTGGCTAAATCCAGGCGACGTGTATCAAGGTTTGTTTAAAGCGGCCGTCTTCGGCGTTTGTTTCGCGACCATTTGTTCGAACCGCGGCTTCAATGCCAGCGGGGGCGCGAAAGGCGTGGGCGAGGCGACCAATCAAGGCGTCGTCAACTCGATGGTTCTGATCATCGTGTTAAATTTCTTTCTCACAAATTTCATCCGCTTCTTTTACGTGGCGATGGGCTGGCGATGAGCGAAGCGAATCCAGATCAGACGCCCTCCACCGGCACGGCAATACACATCAAGGACCTGCGTAAGTCTTTCGACGGCGGCAAAGATTTCGTCTTAAACGGCGTTAATCTTGAAATTCCTAAGGGTGTCGTCACGTGCATCATCGGTTTTTCGGGGACCGGTAAGAGCGTCTTGCTCAAACATATTCTTGGATTAATGAAACCCACTTCGGGTACCGTCGAAATTCTTGGTAACGATCTTTCGGGCATGAACATGGATCAGCTCATCAAGATGCGGACCCGGCTCGGAGTTTTGTTCCAGTACGCAGCGCTATTCGACGACATGTCGGTCATGGACAACGTCATCTTCCCGCTGCGGGAGCACCGTAAAGAATTAAAATTGCACGACATGGAAGAGATCGCGAAAAAGAAACTCGCGCAGGTCGGGTTGGATCCGAAGCATTTTCATAAGCTTCCGTCGGAACTATCAGGCGGTATGCGTAAACGGGTCGGCTTAGCCCGTGCACTGGCCCTTGATCCTGAAATCATCCTCTACGATGAGCCGACGACTGGACTAGACCCTATTTTAACGGAAGTTGTGGATGATCTGATTGTCGAAACTCACAAGGCCCATGCGGGTTCTACGTCGGTGGTCATTTCCCACGACCTTTTTGCGGCTTTTCGAATCTCGGATCATATAGTTATGCTGGATAAGGGCGGCGTGTTACTGGCGGGCAAGCCCGATGAATTTTTAAAATCTGAAAATGAACTGATTAAGAAGTTTCTGTCCAAAGGACTAAAGCAAGGGTAATCATTTGCCTAGGCATGGCAACGTACAAGTGAAGCGCAACGTAAAGCGCAGCGCAACGTAAGGATAAGGCAGCAGTAGTGATATCGTGGCTGGGCACTCCAGAATTTAAAGTCGGTTTCCTCGTCGTCGTGGTCAGCACGCTGGTCGGCGGCATGGCCATGAAGTTGGCCGAGGGCCCGGGCATGTTCACCAGCACCAAAAATTATTTCTTCCGCGCCGATTCCGCCGGCGGCTTGATTCCAAATAGCGCCGTAAAAATGGCCGGCATAAAAATCGGGATCATCGACGACATCATTTTAGAAGAAGGCCGCGCCCGCATCGTCATCGCTTTGGACGGCGACGCCAAAATTACCGAAGGCTCAACGGTCACGCTGAAGTCCGACGGTATCTTGGGCGATAAGCACGTAGAAGTCGAACCCGGTAAACCCGACGCCGCCGTTTTGCCGTCGGGCAGTGAACTTAAACTCGCCACCGGCAAAGGCGGGATGGACGACGTGATGGCGGATGTCTCACGCGTCGCTAAATCCATGAACGATCTGCTCGACATGTTGAACAAAGCCGCCAAGGACGCCGATGACTCGACGGCCATCGGTCGCATCATGGGCAACATCGAGGACGTCACCGCCGACCTAAGCGAGATCACCGGCGAGAACAAAGGCAAATTGACCGAAATCTTGGAACGTATTCGCAATCTCTCCAAGAACGTCGACACGTACATCAACGAAGAAACGCTTAGCCGCGTCGATCGCTCGCTCAAAAATATCGAAGAGGTCACGGCCAAGATCAACAAGGGCGAAGGCACGCTGGGCCGCTTGATCAACGACGAACAAACGGTTGAAGAGCTGAACACCGCGATTTCATCGGTAAATAAATTCCTCGGCGGCGCAGACAAACTCGAAACCTCGATCGACTTCCACACCGAATTTTTGGCTAACAATTCGACTTCGAAATCCTTCATCGGTTTGCGGCTGCAGCCGGGCTTAGATCGTTATTACGAAATTCAGGCGATCGACGATCCCGAGGGAACGGTACGTTCCACATTGACCACGACGTCCACGAACGGCGGGCCGGATCAAACGTTCGAAGAGACGACTTCGTACCGCAACAAACTCAAGATCACGGCCATCTTCGCCAAGAATTTTTGGGATCTCACCATCAAAGGCGGTATCATCGAAAACGCCGGCGGGATCGGGCTCGATTACTTCTTCCTCGGCCGCCAGCTTCGTTTATCGGCCGAGTTCTTCAATTTCGAAGATCTGCAAATCCGTACGTTCGCACGCTACAATTTCTTTAAGGGCGCTTACGTCATCGCGGGCGGCGACAACCTCATGGGCGCGGAAAACGAAAACGCTTCCGTCTTCGTGGGCGCGGGCCTCTTCATCACCAACGACGATCTAAAAATGCTGGCGGCACGTTTCTCGTTCTAGTGGGAGCGGTTTGCCTAGTCATTCTGGCTTGCGCTTAGCCATATTTGGTCTTGTCTTTGCTTAAACAAAATGATGCTTGATGAGACTCAACCAAAGCGTTTAAACGGCTATCAAGAGCTCCCGCTCATGCTTAAACGACTAAAAACGGCACGAAGGGAACCAAATGCGCTCGGTTAAACACATGGCCTGCCTGGTTGCCGTGAGCCATCTCGTTTTTTTTGCAACAACGGGCAGTGCCAATGTCTTTAATAAGAGCGGAAAAGACCCTCTTGTTAAACAAACTAAAAGTGGGACGTACGCGGCCATCGGTCGCATCGTCGCGAATCAACCTGTCCCATGGAGCAAAAATCCGACTGGATTCGCGCAAAGTTTCGAAAGTACCGGATTTCTTGTGTCGCCGTGTTTAATCATGACGAGTTATCATTCCGTTTTCGGCAATTCGAAACATCCGAACGCGAAAGATTTTACGGTTACTTTTCACGCACACCGCTCCGTCTTGGCTACGCCCGTTGCTTGGGGACCTCGCGAAAGTTCCGGGCGACCGGCCGATGATTGGACCCTACTGAGCGTCGCTGCGGGCGATTGTCTTGGTAAGGAATTGGGTTGGCTGCAGTTTCCAAAAATATCAATTCACGACCTACCCGCAGGTAAACTAAAAACTGCCGGATATCCGGGCCGAAAGTTTGACGATAAGCAGCCTGACCAGTTGTGGGCCCACCGCAGCTGTAGCGCATATAGCTCATACAATATTCCGCTCGCTGCGGGAACTATTCTCAATGATTGCGCATTAAGTCCGGGGCAGTCGGGCAGTCCAATCTTTTATGAAGGTGAAGGTGGACAATTATTTTATCTCGGAATCCAGACCGGTTCGTTTAATCCGACGCCGGAAATCTTAAGGAATTACGATTCTAAGTATGCCAACACGGCCGTAAATCTCACGTCCATCGACGATTCCGCTCTTATAGCTATCGGTGCCGACTTACAAAAAAACAAATAGCTAAATGAGCGCGGGGATTTGATCTTACTTGCTACGGCTCGCGCGTTAACCCGGCGGCGCGCTTAACGAGAATAATCGAAACTTAAAACTTCGCCGATTTCCTGCCGGGAGTCGCCGTAGAAAACGCTGCTCGTGGCGTCCATGATCAGGCCGGTCGCGGCGTTCAATTCAAAACGAACGACCACGCTTTTTTTGCCGGGGCTTTTAGAAATGATAACGCCGTAACATTTCCATACCACTAAGTGGGGCTCGGAATTATCCCACTCCCTGAACGCTTGCTCGGAGATTTTAAAAGTAAATATCTGGAATGCGCTGTTCTCTCGCGCCGATAAAAGTTCAATGCGTGAGTTTCTCTGCGGTGGCTGCCAATGCTCAAGGGCGTCCAAACCCACCGGTTGGCCGGCGAAGAACGCATCGATAAAATATTCTCCGTTCGGGCGCTGCGCGATCTTGTATTCGTAAGCTTCGTTTTTAAAGGTAAGGCGGAACCAATCCACTCGGAAATCACGTAAACCGGCGAACTCGGCAAAGGGCACGGCTGCCCCGGCCCTGAGATCTCGTCCGCAACCTTCGTCGGCCTTCGCCGGCTCAGGGCTGAAAGGCACGGGTAACTTCGCCGCGTTCGCTGCCGGTAGAACAACGCTTATCGCAATAAGAAACGGTATTAAAATGCGCAAAATCTAACTCCCGGCTCGTTTGAACCTGGCGCAATATCGTGCTAGATCCCCCTGCATGCCAAGATTTAAAAATGTTCTAGTAAGCGTTTCAGACAAAACGGGCCTCGTTGAATTTCTTAAGCCCCTCCACGATGAAGGCACACGAATCGTGTCGACGGGTGGGACCGCCAAGGTCCTTCGCGATGCCGGTTGCAAAGTGGTCGATGTCTCCGAGCAAACGGGTTACCCCGAGTGCATGGATGGCCGGGTCAAAACTCTGCACCCCCGCGTGCACATGGCGCTGCTCGCGCGCGCCGGTCACGAAGAAGACGCTAAGCTGCTTAAACAAGAAGAGATCGAAGCGTTCGACATGGTCATCGTTAACCTTTACCCCTTTGAGCAAACGCTCGCGACCAAAGCGGGGCAAGCCGAGCTCATCAAAAACATCGACATCGGCGGTCCTTCGATGATTCGCGCGGCGGCCAAGAATTTCGAACAGGTTGCGGTGGTCGTTGACCCCGCAGATTACAAAGAGCTGGCCACCGGGCCCGCACCGACTAAGGCACAAAAACTGCGATTAGCGGCGAAAGCGTTCGCGCATTCCAGCTCCTACGACGGCATGATCTCGCAAACCTTAGGCATGGGGGAAGCATTCCCTAATTTCGGCCTGGGCGGAACTAAACTGCAAGAGCTTCGCTACGGCGAAAACCCGCATCAAAAAGCTTTTTGGTATAAACGCCGGGGCGCCCAGGTGGGCTGGCAAGACGCCAAAATTCTTCAGGGCAAAGAACTTTCGTACAACAATCTGCTCGATTTGGAGTCGGCGCTAGGACTCTTGCGTGAATTCACGCATCCTTCTGCGGTCGCCGTGAAACATAACAATCCTTGCGGCGCCGCGAGCTCAGATCACCTCGAAGACGCGGTGGTAAAGTGTTTAGAAAGTGATCCCGTCAGCGTGTTCGGCGGTATCGTTGCGCTCAACCAAGAGGTGAGTGCCAAAGCGGCCGAGGCGCTAAACAAAATCTTTTTAGAATGCATCGTCGCCCCGAAGTTTTCGAAAGAAGCACTCGAGGTTTTTTCGAAGAAGAAGAACCTGCGCCTGCTCGAATGGAAAGAGCTCGGCATTCGCGACGACTTCTGGAAATTGACGACCATCCAAGGCGGTTTCCTCATCCAGGAGCCGGACCGTGTTCACGTTTGGAATCCGGAGTGGAAGATCATCGGGCAATCACCGACCCCCGAAATCCGTGCGGACCTGAGCTTCGCGTGGGCCACGTGCGCGCATTTGAAAAGCAACGCCATCGCCATCGCCGGCGGTTTGCAGTCGCTGGGCTTGGGCATGGGGCAGGTGAACCGGGTGGATTCCGTTGAACTCGCTATTCAGCGCATGACTAAGTTCCACGAGGCTAAAAAAACCTCGACTCCGGTCCTGGCCAGCGACGCTTTTTTTCCTTTCGCGGACTCGGTGGAGTTGATCGCCGGCGCGGGGATAAAGTGGGTTATTCAGCCCGGAGGCTCGATGCGTGATGAAGAAGTCTTCGCGAAAGCCAAAGAACTTGGTGTAAATATGGTGCTAACTGGACAAAGGCACTTTCGTCATTAAACGTGACAGTTTCGCGCGCTTAGGTAACGATTAATGGATGAGCGCTAGAGACGAATCAACCTGGCTGGTAAAAAGCAGCGGCCGTATTTTAGGCCCTTATCCAAGCGCGAAAATCGCCGAGCTGATTCGCGGACGTGAGATTTCGGTCCTCGACGAAATTTCGCCGCCCAACCGGCGTTGGCAAACGATTCAGTATCACGAACAATTTCGCGAGATCGTCGATAACATGCGCAAGACTTCGCTTAGCGAGCGCACCGAAGTCACCTGGACGCCTTCGGGCGCGACGGGCATCACCCAGACGCTGACCGATCTTTCCGACAGTGAGTTGACCGAAGAGATTCACGACGACGGGTTCTTAAGTTCGTCGACCCAGAAAGAAATCGTCATTCACAATTTGCCGGAGCACGACCGCATCCAGCAACCCGGGGCGGTAAACAGTCGCTTCCAAACGGCGCAAGGTCAGAACACGGCGATCCAACGTCAGGTCGAGAAAACGACGCGCGGCTTGTGGGTCGTGACTTCACTGATCCTGCTGGCGGTCGCGGCCTTTATCGCGCACAAACGCTTCGGCGGCTCGCAAGGCACTTACGAATTAAGACCGACGGCGGCCGGCCTCAAACAAAGCGTGATCGCGCAAGTTCAAGTGGGCCACTACGCGCAAGCGCTCAAAGAGATGAAGTCGTTCTTCTCGGACCCTTCGCAAGCCGGCGAGCTCGCGATCTATTACGGTTCTTTATTGATTCAAGTCGAGGGGCAGACCGTGCTGGGTCGTCGTTTGCTCAATCAAGTGCTGACCTCCCGCCGTCCCGAAACCAAACAGGCCTACACGGGGCTCGGCGTGGCCGATCTTGTCGACGGGCAACTCGATTCCGCGCAAGAGAACTTCCAAAAAGCGTTGAGCTACGACGGTGGCTACGTGCCGGCGCTGGTGAATATGGCGGCCGTGTATTTACAAAAGGGTGATTACAACCGCGCGAAGCAAGTCGCGACCAAGGCGCTTCAGGCTTCCCCGCAACAGGGTGAGGCTTTACTCAGCATCGCCGAGTCGCAATTGTATTTGTTCAAAGTGAATAATAACGTGCGCGAACTCGACGCGATTAACAAATCGGTAAAAAGTTTTACCGCCAAGAACTGGGATTACAAAGCCGAGCTTGGTCTTTACTCTTTGTATTTCGACTTCTTACGCAACGATAAGAATATAGATGATAAATTACGCGTCTACCTCGACCGCGATCCGAACCTGACGAATGATCACCGGCACAATGTTTTTATCTTCCGCGGCCGCGCGCAGTGGAAAAATCTAAGCCGCATTTGTGAACAGATGGCCGAAAAAATCGGTGAAGGACCGCGCGTCGCAACGTTCATCGCTTCGTGCTACGCGCGCGAAGGCCGGTGGGACAATGCCCGCCGTCAGATCGAGAAAGCGGTGAACCAGTCACCGCGCGATCCGTTAGTGCAAGCATGGTCATCCTTCATCTCGAAAGAAAGCGGCGAGCCTGAGCAAGCCAGCGTCATCCTAGGACGTGCCACCGAGTATAACCGCCGCGGTGAATTCGTTTTGCCGGTGCTGTTGCAAGCGCGCTTTTGCCAAAACAATTCCGACGTCGAATGCGCGCGTGAATCGTGGCAAAAAATTTACGAGTTTGACATGGAATACCTGCCCGCCGTTGCGGGCTTAGCTTGGGTCCACGGCCAAAAGAAATCTTACGCCGAGGCGTTGAAACTGATCGAAAAGGGCCGCCACATTTCCGAAGATTACATTCCGTTGCTTGAACTCCGTCAAAGGGCCGAGCGCGAGGGCTGGTATGCGGCCAATTGAAGCGCTAGCATTGGCGCTGATCATCGCTTCGCCCGCGTGGGCGAGTGAGCATGGCGGCGGCGGGGGCGGTGCGCCCGCGGCTCCCGTCGAAGCCGGACCGGTCGAAGAAGTTGATCCTTCGCTCGCGCTGAAGTCCGCCAAACAAAGTAGCCGTGACGTAAAGATCCCCCGTGCCTTAGTCGCACGCTTAGAAAAAGAATATCGCGAATACCTGCTGCATAATCAGTTCCCCGCGCAAGAAAGTTTGAAACGGAAATTGATAAACGTGTCGGTCGAGTTGCGGCAAAAGCGCGCGGCGGCCCTGCACGAAGAGACCCGCATCAATACCCCGATCGGCGGCGGCGTCATAGACCTGGCCGATTTCCTAACCCCGCTGCGTGGTGCATTCCAAATGAAGATCAAAGCGCGGAGCGAGCGGGATGAGCAGATTCCGGGCATTCGCGTTTTCTACATCAGCCGTGCGAAAGCCCGCGTGATCGACGGCGAAGATTTCGGGGCCGGTTGCGGCAAATTGGTCGAAGTGACTAAGTTCCTCGATAAAAAAATGGCGAAGGCCGGGCTTGAGTTGTACACGGCCGGGCAACGCTACCTCTCGGTGATCGGCGGAACCTTCGTGTTGGCCGCTTTCACCCGCGAAGCCTTGCAAGTGGGCAGCGTTAGTTTTATAGACTCGCGCTACCCGGAAGTGATGTGCGAGTGACTATGAAAAAATTTATCCGCGACTTAAAAGAAAAAGAACATGTGCAATCGGTTTTCCTCGTCACCGAGAAGAACACCGGCGTCGACCGTAACGGCAAAGCGTTCATGAGCCTGGCGTTAGCCGACTCCACCGGCCAGGTGAACGGCCGCATGTTCGAGAAGGTCGATGAATCGGCGGCGGGTTTCGAGCCGGGCGACGTCGTCTGGGTGAAAGGCTTCGTACAGCTTTTCCAAAATCGTAAGCAAATGATCGTTAGCGAGATCCGTAAGGCGAGCGAAGGTGAGTACGCGATGCCCGAGCTGATCGCCGATCTCGGCGGAGACCCGCGCGAGCATTTGGCCAGCTTAATAAAGATTAGCGAGTCGTTGGCGAATCCGTTCGTTCGTGAACTTCTTTTGTCGACGTTACAAGATCCCGAATTGCAGCCGTTGCTGCTCAAGACGCCGGCGGCGAAAACCATTCACCATGCGTACCGCGGTGGTTTGATCGAGCATATCCATAGCATCGTGCAAGTGATGGAATCGCTCGCGAAGCATTATCCGTTTCTTGATCGCTCGCTTTTGGTTTTCGGCGCGATCTACCACGACCTCGGCAAAGTTTTCGAACTCGATCTCGCGCACGGTATACACTACACGCAGAGCGGCCGCCTGGTCGGGCACATGGTCTTAGCGTGCGAGATGATCGTCAAACGCGCGGACGCGATCAAAGATTTTCCGGAAGATTTGCGCGATATCTTGAAGCACATTGTGCTCTCGCACCACGGCAAACTTGAGTACGGCTCACCGAAGCTACCGATGATCGCGGAAGCCATCGTCGTCGCGATGATCGACGACCTCGATAGCCGCATGAACACCTTATTCCATTTTTTGAAGACCGAGGTCGAAAGCGTGCCGCCCACCGAAAAGTGGAGTCACTACCATCCCGGCTTTGAACGGTATTTTTACTTGGATTTTTTCCGGAGGCAAAAATGAAATATTATCTTTTAGCGGGCGTGGTTATTTTCTCGGGCGTCGTGGCGGTCATGCTTTCCACTTCCGTAGGCAAGTCACCCGAAGCCAATCACTTCACGGCGAAGAGCCAAATCGCGGAGCCCGAAACAAAAGTGCGGCCCGCGTACTTCGAAGCGATGAAGATGAGCCCCGAGTCCGCGGTCGAGCAGCGCGCACCCGCATCCACGAAAAAATAATTAGTCCTTGAAGCCCGCCGGGCAGATCAACACGATCGGCTCGCCTTCGGCCAAAGGTTCGAGCTTTTTCAAATCTTGGGCTTTCGCCCGCACGAGACGCTCATCCGGCTGGGTAAGATTCATTCCGATCACGCACAAACGCGTCGGCACTTTCTGGCTCAGTTCATCCAGCAATTTCGAAGAGCGGTACGGCGTTTCCATGAGGATCACGGGTTTCGTCTCACGTATAACTTGATTCCAGGCCTGGTCCCGTAATTCATTTTTCGCCGGTAAAAAGCCAAAAAACAAAAATTGATCGAGGCGCACGCCGCACACGCTGAGTAAGGCCATGAGGCTCGAAGCGCCCGGCACCGGGTGGACCTTAATCTGTTCATCATGACAGGCCTTGGCCAGGAGCGAACCCGGATCACAAAAGCCCGGAGTGCCGCAATCGCTGACCAACGCGACCTTCTTGGTGCGGCATTCGTTCATTAGGAATTCAACGTCGGCAGGTTTTGAATGTTCATTCAGTTGATCCATCGCCTTGGCCTGAACGCCCGCGGCTTTCAAGATTTGGCGAAGCGCTTTAAGTTCTTCGCCGATGATGAGATCGGCCGTCTTTAAAATCTCGAGCGCGTGCAGCGAGATGTCTTGCGGGTTTCCAATTGGGGTTGCGACGACATAAAGGGGCATGTAATGTCGCTACCACACTCCTTCTGGACGGGGAAGCATGTCGCGCTGGAAAACTTTAAAATCGACCGAATTGTTTACCGCCGGCTGGTTCCGCCTGCGCGTCGATGAATGTGAACTGCCCGACAAGCGCGTGATGCCCAAATACTACGTTATGGAATTCAACGATTGGGTCAACGTCATCGCGGTGACCAAAGACAAACAAATTATTTTAGTTGAGCAGTACCGGCACGCCGCGGGCGAAATGTTTTTAGAATTACCCGGCGGTACGCTCGATTCGCGCACCGAAGATCCGGGCGCGGCCGGCGCGCGCGAACTGTTGGAAGAAACCGGCTACCGGCCCGCCGAAATGATCGACTGCGGCCCCCATTACCCGAACCCCGCGCTGCAATCGAACCGCATGCACACATTCCTCGCGCTCGATTGCGAGAAAGTGGCCGAACCCGATCTCGATCCCTTCGAAGATTTACAAGTGCGCACGATGCCCTTAACTGAAGCTCACCGTAAATGGGAAGACGGCGAGTTCCTTCACTCGATCATCTCGGCTTCGTTCAGCCGCACGCTGAAAAGACTCCGCGAGCGAGGATTGCTCTAGAACGCAGCGCGCTTCCGTCGCGGCAGCGCGGCGCATTACCGCTCGCAAATCCAACTAAACAAATTTTATTACCCGCGCCGGGCCGAGTAAATTTCCGGACGGCCTTTCCGAACGCCGGCCAAAATTCAGCCGTTCCGTTTCTAAGCGCGCGCGAACCCGCGCCGTTCCGCTTTAAACTCACGCTCGCCCGTCGTCTCCGGCACGACGATTCTCGATTGCAAAAATCCCACCCAAGCAATTTACTTCTTCTTCAAGCCCGTTGTGAAATCACCGGTGACCGTCGGCAAATCGGTCGGGTTGGGTTCGCGGCCGGCGTTCACCGTGTTCATGAACACGATGCGTACCGTGGGCACGAGCGGGCGCACCAACGCGATGATGACGGGTTCGTTTTCGAAAAACCAAATGTGATCGTATTTAAGGGCGAGGTCCTTCAAAATCAAAGCTTTGAAGCTTTCGTCGGTTTGGCCTTCGCTCGGCTTCATGATTAATTTCTCGTCGGCGAGATAGGGAAAGCCCCAGGCGTGCAAGGCTTTGATGGTGCCCGGTCGCATCGGGCCTTCTTCGCGGCCGGTAAGGTACAGAATGTCGGCGCCGAGCGTGTGCAAGTGGCGAACGTATTCGTTGGCCGACGGATAAATCTTGTCCTGATCCAAATCGTGACTGCTGAAAAAATATTTGTGCCAGTACTCGCGCGCGTGAAGAAACAATTTCTCCTGCGCTTCGGTGATGGTCTCGGGAGTAACGCGCGTTTTAAAAACGTGACGTTCAAGGACTGCTTTGATGCCCCAGTCGGTAGGCAGAACTTCAACGTTACGCAAAATCTCGGCGGCGTCGCTAAACTGCGCGCGAAAATCTTCTTCACCGCTCAGCCGGCGCAAAATATTTTGCGTGCGAGGACTTACGCAAAACAAGGTGGAGTCTAAATCAAATATCACCGCGACGCGCGAGCCTTTGGCTTGGGCGCGGACAAACTCGGCAACTTCGACCAATGGATCCGACATGGGGCGAATGTATGCGAACGCCCGCGTCCAGGTCACGAATTGTTTGACCACGACCCGCTAAGCGGGAAAAGTTTCGGCAACGAACCCGGGGGGGATCATGCCGTATTTCAAATTCGTCCTTTGCTTAGCTCTATCCCAATTTTCATGCGCGGCCTTCGCGACCATGTACTTCGCGGCTTTCGATCGCGCCACCGGGCAAACGGCCCTCGTGTATTCGTCGAGCGGCGGCAACTTTTGGCAGACGCTCGTGAAGGGCAAAGGCCTAGCCGGTGCGCAAAATTACGGCCTGTGCAAAGAAGCTACGCCACGAATTTTCTTCGAGCAGGGATTGAGCGCGCCCGAAGTCGTGGCCCGGGTAAAAGCGCAATGCGATGCCGCCGATTACCACGCCTACCGGTTCCTTGCCGTCACGCCCGACGGGAACATAGATTACGTGATCGGCCGCGACGGTTGTTCGATCCCGGACTGCGGCGCACGCCGGGGCGAAAACTTTGTCGTGACGGGTGGGGGATTGCAGCCGGGAGTGCTCGACGCCGCGGTCGCGGCTTACGAGGCCCAAGATCCGAAGCTAACCTTCACCTGCCGCTTGTACGGAACGCTGACTAGTCTCTATGCTTCCGGCGGGCAAATTAACGACTTCGTCGGGGCCTCGATTACCGTCGATAACCCCGCCCGGCCCGCTTTGCTGCACGTCCAAACGGACATTTTCGACGGCGGCGGGCAGCAGGACCTGCTCCAAAATTTGAAAGCGCAACTTCTCGCGAACGGTGAAGCTTGCGACTCCGTCTCAAATTGAGACGCCAAGTTTTCGAAAAGCGTTGAACCCTTCTACACGGGCCGCGGTCACTCTTTTGACAGTTTTTTGCAACTTCGGAGCGAGTGACTCGAACTAGATCATCCTTCCGTAATCCCTAATGATTTGAGGGGTCGGGGCTATTGTGCGGCCCACATCGGTCCGATGGACTGTTGTTAAGGAAGGATATCTAGATGAAATATTTGGTATCGCATCAAGGACAAGAAAGTGGACCGTACTCACTCGATGAAATCGTCGGGAAGGTCCGCACTAAAGAGATCGAGCTCTTCGATTATATTTTCGACGAGACGAAACAAGACTGGGTCCTCCTTATGGAGCACGCCGAGTTGGCGTCGCAATTAAAGAGCAACAAACCCCCGCGCCCCCCGCAAGCGCAAGCTTCGGCCCAGGCGCAAGCGCCGGTCACGGTGCAGCCCCAGGCGCAACCCGCCGCGGTCGCCGCTCCGACATCGGTCGTCGTTCCGATGCCGGTCAAAGATGCCCACGCGATCTCGGAATGGTTTGTATTGAAGGGCGAAAACAAATTCGGCCCGTTCAGCTATACCGACGTCGTAAAGATGCTCCAGCAAAAAGTGGTCTTCCCTTTCGATTTCATCTGGCACACGGGCATGGATGGTTGGAAGCGCGTAGCCGAGCTTAACGATTTCACCGAAGAAAACATTCGCCAATTGTTCGCCGGCTCCGGAACGAAGAAGAAAGAAGTCTTCGCCGAGCGCCAACACGCACGCAAGAAGTTCGAAGGCAAAGTCATCGTCCACGACAATATGACGTTGTGGAAAGGTGAGGGCTTCGAGATCAGCAAAGGCGGCGTCGGCGTAACGATGAAGAATTCGTTAGTCGTGCCTGGCCAACAGGTCTTCGTGCATTTCAAAGGCGAAGCCGAGTTCCCTGCGTTCAACGCCGTTTGCGAAGTGGTCAGCAAAAAATTCGTAAACGACGACACTCCTGTGCAATACGGACTTCGCTTTTTGAGCCTCACTCAAGAAGTGCAGGACGAATTCTATAAGAAAGTGACTTAATAGTTATGGCATCGAAGCTCCACACTATGAATAAACATCTCGCGATCCTCCTCGTGGTGACTTCCATGCCCGTGGGCGCGGCCGATTCTAAGGTAAAGGCGAAAGCTCAGCCCACGAAAAAGCCCACCGCGCTCTCCAGCGCTAAGCCCGCGGCTAAAGGCAAAGGCAATTTGCCGCTAGCCGAATTGAAATTGGTTGAAGGCGATGAAAAAGGGAACGATCTCAAATCTTTGAAAGCCGAGATGATGGTTGCCCGCGCCGAAGCGCAAGCCGTGAAGCAAGCGCAAATGCTGCTAAGAAAGCACGCGGGCACTCCGATGGAGCCTGACCTGCATTTCCGCTTAGCCGAAATGTATATGCGCCGCTCAAAAACAGACCGTTTCTTCGAAGTTCACCGCGAATCGGAGACGATCGTTAAGCTAGCTCCGCGCATCGCGAAGGAAGCCTCGAGCCGCGCTACGATCACGAAAGCCGCCGAAACCTACGGCATGATCCAAAAGAGATTCCCCGAGTTTGGTTCGATGGATTTGGTTATCTATAACCACGCCTTCGCCCGCCAAACGCTCGGCCAAGAAAAAGAATCGGAAAACTTGTACCTGCAGCTCGTCGCAAAATACCCGAACTCGATCCTCGTTCCCGATGCGCACTTAGCGCTCGGTGAAATCGCCTTCGGCCGCAATCAGTTCGCCGGAGCGTTGGCTCACTTCGACGCCATCCGTGCTTACCCTAAATCGCGCGTTTACCCTTACGGCTTATACAAAGCCGCGTGGACCCAGTACAACATGCGCGACGCCGCAAAAGGCTTGAAGAAGCTTGAAGAAGTCGTCGCGTTCGGTAAGTACGTCGCCGCGAACAGAATCGATGCGCGTTTGGATCTTCGTAAAGAAGCTTTGAATGACATGACCTTATTCTTCGAAGACGTTTATCCGTCGAAAGACGCGTTCGCTTATTTCAAAGAACAAGCGGGCGATCAAGAAGTCGGGCCGATTTTATTAAGAATGGGCACGCTTTACGAACGCCACTCACGCTTCAACGACCAACGCGTCGTTTTAGATAAATTTATCGAAGAGCTGCCCAAATCGCCGCTTTTACCCAAAGTTCACAACGACCTCGTGTTGGCTTACGATCACTTGCGTGAAAAGGACAAATCCGTTCAGCGCCTCGCGAAATTCAGCGAGCTTTGCCGGCCGAACAGCGACTGGGCGAAGGCACAGGGCAAAAACGCGGAAGAAACCGCTAAGATCGGTGGCGAGTGCACGGCCAGCTTAAGCGATACCTCGGGCCGTTTAGCTAAGAAATGGCTTAAAGCTTGGAAGAAGTTGCCGTCGGATGTTTCGTACGCCGACGCTTCGGAAAAAGCCTTTCAGATTTACTTAGCCGTTCCGGGCGAAGGCGACGACTACCGTCAATCGCGCTTCAACTACGCTGAGCTCTTGTTTTCGCGTAACAAATTCCGCGAGGCTTCGGCGCAGTACGCGTTGGTTGCTAAAACCGGTGAGTCCAGTGAATTGACCCACAACGCTTCGTACGCGGCTGTCTTGTCGCTCGAAAAAGCGGTGGGCGAGAAGTGGTCAAACGACGACGAAAAAGCTTTCCGCGAATTGGCGTCGGCTTACGTAGCGAAAAATCCTAAGGGTCAATACCGCCTCGACGTTGAATACAAGATGGGCTTGTTGGCTTACGAAAAAGAGCGTTTCGAAGAAGCGGCTCCGTTGTTCCTTCGCTTGGGCAAAGAGTTCCCGATGGCCGAAAAGGGTCAAAAGGCGCAGGATCTATACTTGGATATCTTGAACATCAAAAAAGATTTCCGCGGCGTACGTAATTACGCGCAAGATCTTCTGAAGCTAAACTTCGAGCCGGCGCGTGAAGTAAAAATGCGTAAGCTCTATGAGCAAGCCTATTTCCTCGAAGTCCAAGGCCTCGAAGAAAAGCAGGATTTCAAAGGCGCATTGTCTGAGTACCAGGCCTTCGCCAAAATCAATCCGAACTCGGAGCTGACCGAAAAAGCGATGTACAACTCGATGCAGCTTCACTACAAGCTGAACGACGCGTGGAACGGCGCTAAAGCCGGTGAAGAATTCGCGACGAAGTATTCGAAATCATCCAACGCGACGAACGCGTTGCTTAGATCCGCCCAAACTTTTGAACAGATGGGTCAGTTGAACGAAGCTGCCCGCGTGCTCGAAATCCTCAGCGTTCGCGATGAAAAATCGGCCGCACGCTGGAAAGAATTGGCCGCCGACTTCTACGCAATGGACAACAACGCGGCGAACGCACGCCGGTTGTACGGTGAGTTGAAACAGCCTAACAACGCCGAAGTTCGCATTCGTATGCTGAACAAAATGGAATCTCTCGAAAAATTCCACGGTTCGCCCGACACGCACGCCGCTATCTTGAAAACTTTGATCGACCAAAACGTGCAACCACAAGCCAACTTGGCTAAAGTGGCCATGGTCGAAAAAGAACTTGAGAAGGGCCATAACGAAGAAGCCTTCAACCAAGCCCGCCGCTATCTAGGCGCCGGTATGAACGCAAACCAGAAAGCCCGTTTGCGCTTAGTCCAAGCGAAAATTCTCGAGCAAGAATTTATGAAAGCTAGCATCAAAGCCCGCGCCGAACGCGTAGGTACCGTGCTTGCCATCAAAACCGAAAAGTTACAGAAAACCCAAGAAGCTTTGCAAAGCGCGATTAAGTACGGTGATCCCCGTGTTTCGGTCGAAGCTTTCGAACGCCTCTACGGTTGTTACGCCTCGTACGTGAAAGCGTTGAAAGAAATGCCGACGCCGGCGGGTTTGACCAAAGAAGACGATGCCGCCTTCCGCGGTGAAATCGCGAATCTCGTGGTACCGCTCGAAGAGAAGAGCGTCGATACTTTGGCGCAGGCAGTGAAGTTTTCGCGCCAACAGCAATTCTTGGACGGGACAACCGCGCGCCTCGAAGGCGAACTGGCTAAATTGAATCAACAGCAACAAACGAATCTCGTGCCGAAGGTTGAACAACCTGAGCTCGCTTTGCCGGTATTGGCGGGGGCAAACTAATGAAAACGAATCTTCTACTCAGCGCCGTATTATTGTTTCTGACCGCGTGCGCGGGCGGCCCCAAGGTAAAAACCGCGGAAGTCGTGCCGGTGCCCACCTATAACGAGAAAGTCGGCGCGATCGGTGTTAACGATTTTAAAAGCGTGAACTGCCCGGCCGATAGTAAGTGGGAAGGTCCCGACTGGCGTAAAGTCGTGGGCGCGGCCAACGCCTGCGTGAAAACCAAAGACTGGCGCAAAGTCGAGATGATCGGTAACTACCTCGCGATCAGCGCGCACCTGACCCCGTGGGGTCCTTACTTCATGAGCCTAGCCGCGCAAAATCGCAAAAATTACCCGCGCGCCCAATGGATGATTGAATTGGCTTTGAAAAAAGCCCCGAACGAAGGCTTGTTTCATTATCAATTGGGTCGTTTGCATTGGGAACAGGGCCAAGACCAAGCCGCCCTCAAAGAATTGAAAGCCGCATCGGATCTCAACGGCGCGTTGACCGAAGCCCACTACATTATGGGCACGATGGCTCTGCAAAAAGAAAGCTATTCGGAAGCCGATAAGTACTTCCGCAAAGCTTTGGCGGCGGACGGCAAACACTGGCCCTCGATGATGGGCATGGCTACGGTTAAAATGAAAAGCTCGGATTGGACCGAAGCGGTCGCCTTCCTTGAAGACGGCATCCGCCAAAATCCGCGCAGCGCAAAGACCCGTTTAGCTTTGGCCCAACTGCAGGAAACGCAACTGAAGAACCTGCCCGAAGCACTTAGCGCTTATAAAGAATTGCGCAGTCAATCGATGGCCAAAAAGTTGGACGAGCCGGTCTCGCTTAACCTCGACGAAAAGATTGTGAACATCGAAAAAAACCTCGCCCAAGTTTCAAAGGGCAAAGAAGTCGTTCGTAAGCCGACCGCGGAAGGACAGGTAAAACAATGAGAAACCTAATCACCCTTATGGCATTCGTATTTGCGGTAACGGCCATGGGCGCCGTCGCGCAAAACGCGTCGGCTGCGGAAGACGCTAAAGCGGCTAAGAAAAACGTTAGCTTTCGTAAAACGCAAGAGCACAACTTCGACGAGACCGACATCGACGGACAAGTGCGCACGCCGGACGGAGCCTACCTGCTGCAAAAGCGCGGCGTTCAGTTCCTTCCGCTCTACAAAGTGAATAATCAGTTTGAAAAGAACATCCTTGAATCCGTTGAGTATTTGAAGTGAGGCTGAGATGAGAAAAATAGCGTTACAGATCGAACATAAATTCAAAAACCGCATCGTGGGTAACCACATGGTTGGCGAACGCTCAAACCTCACGACGCTCGGTTCAAGCCGTTCGGCGGACATCCGTTTGCTCGGTGACGAAGTCGCGGGCTTGCACGCCGCCTTCGATTTAACCGAAGGTAAGTGGACGCTTTGCGATCTCGGCAGCGAGACGGGGACTTGGATTAATAAAAAGCCCGTTATCGAAACCTTGATCGACGGCGCGACCGTTATTCACATCGGTAATCACCAGATCAAAGCCACCCCGCACATCGTCGAACGCGATTTGTTCGCGAAAGACTTAGCGGAGTCCGCGGGCAAATTCACTTATCATCAAGCCGTCATCCTCAAAAAAGGTTTGTTGTATAAGTCTTTCCTGTTCGAAAAAGCGCACGCCTTCGAAACCGGTTTTGCCGACGTCGGCCGCCTTAGCGCGCCTACCGGTTTCGACTGGACCGTTACGGAAGCCGGCGAATTTACGATCAAGCAACGCCTGACCCGTTCTGATGTTTTGCACGAAACTTTCGGTGAGCAAGTTGCCGCCGATTGGAAACGCCCCGCACCGGTCATCGGCGCGTTGCTGATGGTTGCCGTTATGGTCGGCGTTGCCGTACTCGTTCCGCAAAAACCGGACGGCGATATGAAAACGCTGACGCCGGACGTACAGAACCAGTACACGCGCATGATCTTCGACGGTAAAAAAGTTCGTAAGCAAAAAGAAGCTTCGCAAAAGATGCGCAAAAATATTCAAGGCCAATCGCAGTCGGGGATCGCTAAGACGACGCCCGGTGGAGACGCAGGCTCGAAGAATCCCGGCGGCAGCAAGCAACCGCCCGGCGCTAAAGTCGTCATGAATTTGAAAAACGCAGGCCTGGGCGCCTTGATCGGCAAAGTTGCCGCGCGCGCCGGCAAGAATGCGCAACTCGTGCAATCGGCGGGTGTCTCCGCCGATCAAGCCAGCGGTCGGGCTCTCGGATTGGGCGGCGGTTCGTCGCTTGATAAGTTGGGCGGCGGCGGTGGCGGCACCGGTGGCGAAACGATGAAGGTCGGGGGTCTAGGTACGGCCGGCAAAGGCGGCGGATCGTCCGGCTTCAAAGGTTCGGGCGCGTTGTCGCTCGGAAACATCGGTAATGCCGAAGTCGGAGTCCTGGAAGAAGAGAGCGAAATCGACGGCGGCTTAGATAAAGAAGCCATCGCACGAGTCATTCGCTCGCAGTTGGGCCAGATTCGCTACTGCTACGAACGGCAGTTAAGCGCGAGCCCCGACTTGTACGGTAAGATTATGATTAAGTTTACGATTGGTGCCGCCGGATCAGTGGTGGCCCAAGCGATTGGTAACACATCATTAAACAACGCCATGGTAGAGGGATGTATTCTGAGGCGCGTTGCAGGTTGGCAGTTCCCCACCCCAAAGGGTGGAACGAACGTGCTAGTCACTTACCCGTTCTTATTTAAGAGCACGAGGTAAGTGAACGAGCACAATCGGGGAACTAATCTGTAATACGCCGCCCATGCAATAGATCTCTAAAGGAGTGATCTAATGGGGCAACAGAAGAACGTATCGAGAAGCTACATCGTTATCGCCTTAGCGGCGTTAACACTAACGTTGAACGCAAACGCGCAATCAAAGGCTCCTACGCCTCCGGCAACGGCGGGCGGGGATAAGGTCGATATTTCGGACCTCGAGAGCAAATATTGGGCTCCGAAGGATACCGATTTCTCGGTCGTTCAGAATCGCACTTACTCGAAAGAGAAGCGTTTCATGATCGCGCCGCAATTCGGTACCGTGATCAACGATCCTTACAGCGAAGGTAACGTGTACGGCGCAACGGCCAACTATTTTTGGTCGGAACGTATGGGCGTGCAAGCGACTTGGATGAAAGCGGACATGAAAAACAACGACGCGACCAACGACATCGGCAAGTTGTCGGCGACCGCGGGCGCGACGCCTGATCACGGTAAACTCACCGGATACTACGGCGTCGGTTTCAACATCGTTCCGTTTTACGCAAAGATGAGCTTCTGGGGCAAACGGATCATTTACTTCGATATGGCTTTCACGCCCACGATCGGGATGACCCAGTACGACCAGCAAATCGAAGGCGGCAACAAAGGCAAATCGGCCTTCACGTACGGTCTCGACGTGACCCAGTATTTCTTCTTCTCGCGTTGGTTCGCCATCCGCGCGGATTTGAAAAACAACTTCTACAAACAAGAAGTCGTTAAGTTCCGCAACACGGCTCCGTACACCAAGGGCCAAAAAGTAAAAGACAAGGACATCCAAGATACGACGTTCTTGTTAGGCGCTGAATTTTATTTCTAGTTCGTTTTGTTAACTAGGGGCCGCGAAGGCGGCTCCGCAACGTGAGGGGTTTGGGCAGACCAAACTCCCTATGTCAGGAAAGACTTATGAAGTCTAGCAGAGTGGTCTTAGCAATGTTGACGGTACTAACTACGGCGCAGGCCTACGCGGCTTACACCGATATCGGCAACGTCGTGACCGATCAAACCGCGATCGAAAAAGTAAAAACGACCGTAAAAGTAACGGTGCAGAACGTTTTGGATTATTGGTACGGGACGGGAACGGCTCAGCCGGCACCCGCGCCGACGCCCAATCCGCAAAAGGCAAAGGGCACGGCCACCATGGCTTCCGAAAAGCCCGCGCCCACCGCAACCGAGGCCACGCCGGCACCGGCACCACAAGCCGTAACGGCGACCGCAGCCCCCGCGAAGCCGGTCAAACCGGATGCGAGTGCCGCACAAAAAGAATTGCGTGAGCAAGCGCTCTTCACCGAAAAGACCGCCGGTTCAACGCTCGAAGATGTCAAAAGTTTGCGTAACTCATTGAAAGCAGCGTCGGTCCTAGGCGTTGCAAAAGCGGGCCGCGCGGGCACCAGCAAGCTTGCGAAAAGCAAAGAAGGCGTGCCGGTTATTGATTTTAAAAAAATGAAAGTGACGAAGAATATTCCGCGCCTGGACATCGGCGTCGAAGATCAAATCTCACGCAACGATTTCCAAGTTTCAAAACTCAACTGGGGTTTACAAAAACCTTCAGACCTTAAACGTTTGCCGTCACCCACGGCGTTGAACGATAAAGAGATCAACGGTCTATTAGCCCCCGTTGTCAAAGCCTTAGGCACGCGCGGAATGCAGGCGAATCTTCGCCCGGCCGGTAAACCCGTCACCCGCGACGTCGTCGATCTCATTCAGTACACGATGAACCCGACCCCCGAAGTGAAGCCGCTACCTTACAAGCCCGTCGCCGAAGAAACGCTGAAGATGGTCGCGGCCTTGATCCTGTTTGAAAAAGGCAATCATTGCCACATGATCATGGGCTTGTTCAACCAACTTGCGCAAACCGAAGCGACGAAAGCCGAAGCCACGTACCACTTGGGCGCGTGCGCCGACTCGCTCGGCATGCACCAAGCCGCGTTCGATCACCTGTCGGACCTTGTTGCGAAAGAAGATAAAGAATACGCTAAAGATGCTTTGAATTTGTTGGCTAAAGATTTGCCCGGCATTTACGAAGTCCCTTTCTATAAGATGATGAAGACGGCCAAGGCCCCGAAAAGCCTGATCACCGACGAATCACGCGACAACGTGACTTACCGCATGGCTAAGGGCGCTTACCGCGCAGGCGATTTCAAAACTTCGGCGGTCTACGCCGGCCAGGTTTCGGAAAAAGCCGATTACTTCGATGATGCGCGCTTCCTGATCGCGATGAACAGCTTCGCGCTCGGCGATAAGGCGGCGGCTCTTAAAAAATTGCAGGAACTCTGGGCCAATCTCGAAGCCCGCAAGACGCCGAACAATAACATTCGCGCGCTGACCGCCGTGAATCTCGCGCGTATGAATTTCGCTTCGAAGAAGTACGACAAAGCGCTTGAGCATTACATGCAGGTTCCGAAAGACCACGCATTGTGGGTGCAAGCTTTGATCGAACAAGGATGGACACAGCTCGCCCTTGAAGATTACTCCGGCGCGATCGGCAACATGTACTCGCTGCACAGCCCGTACTTCAAAGCCGTCTACCAACCCGAAAGCTTCGTCGTCCGCTCGATCGGTTACATCAACATCTGCCAATACGGCGATGCTTACAAAACCTTAACGTGGATGGAAAAAGACTACCGCGATTGGAACGACAAGACGCTCGAATACTTGAAGAACAAGTCCGAGCCCTTGGCGATTTACAATACCGTCAAGACGTACATCCGCGGAAAATCGGATCAGAGCGTCGACGGTGTCCCGTTCCAAGTTTGGCGTGAGATGGCCCGCCGCAAAGACTTCTTAAATTTGCAATCGGCATTGAACGAAAAGCAGGACGAAGCAAAACGTTACGAAGGCGTTAACGAAAAGATCAAGACCGAAAAAGCTTCGATCCGTTACCACGCCGAGCAGTCTAAAAAGCAATTTGACGGTTGGAAAGCGAAGATCGCTTCGATCAAAGCCGACAAAGGTCAGCAAAAGAATTCGAGCCAGTACGCGGCGAACTTGAAATTGGAAAAGGACCGCACGGTCGGTTACCGCTTTAAGCTCGCGATTCTTGAGCAAAGCCGCCAGGGTTACCTTGATTTCCAAAAGAAATCACAGGGCAAACTCGACGTCGAGACGGTTTCGCTGAGCACCGACGCCGGCAAGGTCTTGTTGAAGCGCGCGAATCAGATGAAGACCGAAATGGCCCGCGTGCTCGAGAACAACGAATTCTTGCGCTACGAAGTTTTCGCGGGTTCAGGTGAAAATATCCGTTACCAAGTCGCCGGCGGCGAAGTGTCGGGTCAAGTGAACCGCGTTCCGGCCAGCATCAAGCCGACGAAAATGATGAACTGGAACTTCGACGGTGAATACTGGGAAGACGAAATCGGTAGCTACCGCTCGTCCTTACAGAATAACTGTGCGCAGTCGGCCGACAGCCAGCCTCGTCCACAGGGTGACCAGGCTAAATTACACGAAGATTAATTTTTAAACTTAACTAGCAATTGCTTAGCAGGAGATTTTTATGAAACACGCACACCTCATCACGCTGATCGCGCTCACCGCGATGTCCTTCGCGGCTTCGGCAAAGACGGACGTCCCCGGCGCTTTGGGCCAACTGAAGACTAACGAAGACAACGCGAAGTCGAACTTCAAACAGTACGAAGACAACGCCGAAATCGCTTCGAAGAACATCGTTGAAGTCACGGCGGCCATTAAAGCATTGCGCGACCAAAAGAATCAGCTCACCAGCAGCGCGGCCAACCTGAACAAAAATTTGGCCATCCTCGAAAAGATGAAAGAGCGCTTGCAGACCTTCAACAAAGAAGAGCAAACCGCGATGAAAAAAGAAGAATCGCAAATTGCCCAGCTCAAAAATCAGTTAGAGAAGCTCGAAGCCAACAAGGCCAAGCGCGAACAAAACATCGTTTCTTACGGTGAGAAGATTGCGGAAGTCGATAAAGAGAAGACCGACTGGCAAGAACAGCACCAAGCCTTCGCTTCTATCCAAAAAGAATTGGACGTGAAGGAAGCTAAAGCCATGACCGAGCGTGAAAAGTGGATTGAGAAACGTAAGGGCTACCGCGGCGAATCGGCCAAGTGGGAAAAAGAATCCCAAGTGGCCGAACAAGCCCGCGTGAAGTTCGATAAATTAAAAGACTAAGCGTTTACGAACGGGGCGGCGGGCGTTTGCGTCGCCGCTTCCGGCATGCCTTTTTCGATGTAAACCGACGTCGAGGGAAATGCGAACTCAACCTTCTCGGCGGCAAACTTTTCGTTAAGGTTCAGTAAAAAAGCCTGCTGACTGTCCATAAAAATATTGTAGTCGCTCGAGAGCACCTTGAAGACCAATTCAAAATCAATCGAAGAAGCGCCAAGCCCCGAGAGGTGGCAGCGGTCAAACCGTAAATGCTGATCAGCGTTGATGAAGCCCTTAATCCAACCCGGGATGGCCTTGAGCTTATCTTGCGCGGTTGAATAGGTGACGCCGATCTTTATAACCGCGCGCCGCTCTTCCATACGTTTGAAATTCTGAATCTGGCTTTCAAGTAAGCTTTTGTTCGAAAATACCAGCTGCTCACCCGAGAGAGCCCGCACGCGGGTCGTCTTTACGCCGATATGCTCGACCGTCCCGTTCTTGTCACCGACGCTGATCGCGTCGCCAACGACGAACGGTTTATCGAGTACGATCGAGAGCGAAGCCAACAAATCGCCCAGCACATTCTGCGCGGCAAGGGCGATCGCGATACCTCCGATTCCAAGACCGGCGATCAGGGCCCCGACATCGATGCCTAGATTCGACAAACCAAGCAAAATAACGACGACAACCAAGAAGGCCTGCAAAAAGGTTCCCAGCAGTCCGATCGCCGCGACCGAGGAAGTGTCATTGCCCATTCGCCGCTCAAGAAAGCAATCGCGCCACTTTCCAATCGCGCGCAATCCCCAAATCACGATCTGCATCGCCGTCGCGACGACCGCAATTTGGCGGGACGTTGTATTCACGCTCGGGTGGAATTTAAGCAGAGGAACGGCGACCGCGCATAGCCATACGAAAATGACCCACATCTTCGTGCCGGCTAAAGCGTGTAAGAGAATGTCATCCCAGTCGCTGTGTGTATGATCAGCCAAGCGTTGAAGACGCGCGATCAAAAAATGCAAAACACTTTTTAGAACAAGCGTGAGCACAACCGCCGCGCCCAAGGCCATTAGGCTATTCCAAAGCTGGGCGTTGTCGAAAAAATGCGTACCGTCGGCGATGAACGTTTCTGGACTCATATGACTTTATACGGGGCCCGGATCCACGATACGGGGCGTTTCTGGGTTGTCGTTCTTAGGTGGTAAATCACGCTCGGCTTTGTCTTTCTTAGGTGGTTCTTTGATTTTTTCTTTGGGCTCATCAGGTCGTTTATCAGTCATAAAAATAGCCTCCACCGTTACTGAAAGCAACGGTGGTGCCAAGACCCGGATATGGCGTGTCTAAATTTGGATTTAATCTCGCGAATGAACTCGGCTGATTAATTTTTTAAATAGCGAACGATTGCCGGGCGCTTTTCGGTGCAAGCTGCGGGGCCGCCTTGCGCGTACGCGACAACTTCTAAACCGGGACGCGAAACTTCCGTGGTGTCGATGTCATTGCCGTATTCAAAGGCAATCGTGGCGGCATTTGCGCCCGGAATTTTAGTCGGATCGAGGCTGACGCGGAACTTTTCGCCGTTGTTGTCGTTGTGATTATATTTTACGCCGGCGCAAGTGACGTCCGTACCGTTGTCGATGAAGCGAAGGCCCGTTAACGCTTCCATACTGAACGCGGTGCCGCTCGTGCTCCCGTGAGCTAAATCATCACCTTGCATAATCACGCCACCGCGAAAACGGATCAGCGTATCCCGGCTAACCGCGAGACCCATCGGGGTACCCGGGTTGTTGAACCAGATCAGGTCATATCCGGACACATCGGAGTCGAGCAAACCGCCGACCGGCTCCTCAATTTGTGTTACCTGATAGCGCGCGAGCAAAACGTCTTTGGCGTAGTCGGAATCCGAAGCGCTTTCCGTGCCGCGGGCCCGATCTTTAACCAAAAGCACCTTGGGATCATTTTCCGGGGAGGCGTAGCGGACGACGGTTTCGGCGATCAATTGCGCCGAAGCACCCTTAACGACCAACTGGGAATTCGCCTGATCGCCCAACGCCATCAATATGGTAACCACCGCGGGGGTGGCCGTAAGGGGAGTAAGGTCACAAGACACGCCCGAACAAACGCCCAGGCTGCCGAGGTTCGAGATTTTTTCGGTAAAGGCGACGTCGTTACCGCAGTTTTGGAAGCCGATGAGAACGGCGGTTGCGGATAAAAATATCATTAGCTTGGAACGTAGACCTGTTTTCATAAGACGTACCCCCGGGACAATGCCTATTAACAGTCTATCTAAGCCTGGCCGAATGACCGCCGCAAACTGGGAATTGCATCAATTTGGGACGGGAGTCTAGGCGGTAGGGTGATTAAGATTTGGTCCCGGGCTTGCTCAGTGAACTTGAATTGGTGTATGTAGAAGGCCTCGATCGCGACCCCCCGTGCCCTAGGATTAAAAGCCCCATGAGTTTTTTAGTTAGCCTTGGTTTGTTGTGCGGATTCGTACTGCCCGCTAGCGCCACCGAATTACCTGCAAACCCGTTCATCCATACCTGCGTTGCTGATTTGCGGTCGGGCGATCCGGCCTTCCGGCTTGCCATCGGCGTGTTGGCCGAAACCACCGACGGTTCGCTCATCTTGGGCACAAGCCCCTACGCCGGTTCGGTCCACAGCGCGATCGCGGCCGCGATCATCGCGAATACGGAAGTAAAACAGATCTTATGGATGGGTGAGGGCCGCCTCGTCATCGCCAACGGCAAACCTTTGTTTTCGGAAGTGAACGAAACCTCCGGCTACTACGCAGATACACGGTTCGTCGGAATCAAAGTCGGCGAGCGTAGTATCTCCGTCCTGAATTCGGTGGAGGTCATACCGCTCGCAAACCGTGCTGAGAATTTCAAAGGTCACAAGTACGATGCGAAAAATAAGCGATTGGCAAAAGAGCTTCAAAATATCCCGGGCGATGTTCGCCATACGATCGGAAACTCGTTACAGGTGGTTAGTTCGATCGCCAAGCTGGTGAACAGCAAGCGTTCCTCGACGGCCGAAAAATATGCGATGGCCTCGTCTCTCCGGGTGCGCAACGCCGCTGATCTGACGTTGGTGCGTTGGTTGGTTTTAAATCTTTACGAAGAGAGCCGTATCGAAGAGGCCGATGCGATAACGATGAACTCGCTACTTACGGCCCTTTCACGCCACTTGCCCGTAATTGCCGAGCTTGAAGCGATTGATCTCGAAGCGCTTGATCTCGTCATGCAAAAACTTTCGCGAATCATTAATCCGAACTTGGGCGGGATGCGGGTCGATCTGTATAAACTTCGCTAGCTTCGTCCCTGAACTGCAGGCGGTAAAGTTCGTAGTACTTGCCGCGTTTTTCTATCAGCTCGGCGTGTCGGCCTTGTTCGACGATTTCGCCCTTGTCCAGCACCACGATCAAATCACAATGTAAAATGGTCGAGAGCCGGTGCGCGATGATTAAACTCGTGCGCCCGCGCGTGACGATCTCGGTCGCTTTCTGAATCTGCTTTTCGCTGACCGAATCGATGTTTGCCGTCGCCTCGTCCAAGATCAAAATGTCCGTATCGAAGGCGAGAACGCGCGCGAAAGCGATCAGTTGCCGTTCGCCCGCGCTGAGGTTCGAACCGCGTTCTTGGATGTGCCCGTCGAGGCCGCCGTGTTTACGCAAGATATCGTGGCACTGCGCTTGGTCCGCCGCCCACGCGGCGCGCTCACGCGAGATTTTAGGATCGAAAAGAGTGATGTTCGATAAGATCGAACCGCTGAAAACGAAGCCCTCTTGCTGAACGACGCCGATGCGCGGCCGCAACGCCTGCGGCGCCAACGTTCTCAAAGACATGCCGTCGATGTAAATATCGCCCTCGTCGAACTCGTAAAGTTTCTGGAGCAGGGAGATCGTCGAAGTCTTGCCGCTGCCGGTGCGGCCGATCAAGGCGACCGAACTGCCGGGCTCGACGCTTAAGTTTATATTTTTTAAAACGTAAGGCGAAGTTTCGGCGTAGCGAAAACTTAAGTTGCGAATTTCAATCCGGCCTTCGAGCCGCGGTTTGGCGACGTCGCTGCCTTCGCGGTTTTCTTCCACTTCATCAAGCAGTTGAAAAACGCGGTCGGCGCTGGCCAGGCTATTCTGAAGCTGGTTATAGCGCTCAAGAATGTTTTTTAACGGTTTGAAGAAACCTTGGAGCAGCAACACGTAGGCGGTTAGGCTTCCGAGCGACATACCGTAGCGCTCGACCATGAACGCGCCCATAAACAAAGCGATCGCGAGCGAGAACAAATTGAAACCTTCGATCACCGGCCAGAGGGTGGCGAATAGGCGGATGGTTGAAATCTGGAGCGTGCGATACTCTCCCGACAGCGTTTGAAAAAAGCGGCGTGATTCATTCGTGCGATCGAAGAGCTGCAGGATCTTCATCCCGCTGAGTGATTCGGCACTGAACGCGTTAATCATCGAAAGCTTGCGTTTGGTCGCCCCGAATTGAAACCTGATCTTGCGGCTCAAGACCATGCACACGTAGAAAAGCGGCGGCAATATCAAAACCGTCGTCCCGGTCATCCACACGGAGATTACGGCGAGCGAGACGAAGATCGAAAGCATTTCGATCGTGCTCACGAAGATGGCGGCGAAGCCTTGGCTGAACAATTCTCCTAGTGCGTAGACGTCGTTCGTTACGCGGGTAACGGTGCGGCCCGAAGGATTCTTCTCAAAATACGTAACCGGCAATCGCTGCACGTGGCTCATCAGTTTTTCGCGAATCTCGAATAAGACTAAATTCCCGAAGCGTTGAATGTAGTTGCTTTGCTTGAAAGCCAAGAGTGTTCGCAAGCATTCGAGCACGAGGTAGGTCACGGCTATGTATTTAATGATGTCGTGGTTGTGCTTACGAATTCCCTCGTCGATCGCGAACGCGAATAAGAAGGGGAGACTGCGGCCGACCAAAACGTAGACGAGGATTAGACCAAGCGACATGAAGACGCGTGCCTTGTGACGCCACAAATACGGCCAAAGTTTCAGGAACAGTTTTTTAAAGGTCAGCTCGATCGCGACGTTGTCCTCGGTGAAGAAATGATGACTCACAACCGAGCCTCCATTTGCATCTCGTTCAACACCTGATAGGTCGGCGAGGTTCGTACCAGTTCTTCGTGCCGGCCAAGTGCCTCGACCTTCCCGTGCTTCAACACCAAGATGAGATCGGCCCGGCGGACGCTCGCGAGACGATGCGAGACGATGATCGAAGTTGTCTTACGCAATTCATCCCGAAGATGCGATAAGATGATCTTCTCGGTTTTTGCGTCGACCGCGCTTAAGGAATCATCGAGGATCACCAAAGGGGACCGCCGGATCATCGCGCGGGCTAACGTCATCCGTTGTTTTTGCCCGCCCGAAAGATTCACCCCGCGCTCACCGACGAGCGCTTCGTAACCGCCCGGCCAGCCTTTGATTTCTTCATCGAGCCGCACGTGTGCCGCCGCGGCTTCGACGTCTTCAACGTCCCAGCTCTCTAGGCCGAGCGCCAAATTTTCCGAAACCATGCGCGAGAAAAGAAAGGCGTCTTGCGGCACGACGCCGATGATATTCCTCAACGACGCGAGTTTGATTTTTTCTACGGGGTAACCATTGACGAAGATCGTGCCGGGCGTGACGCGATATTGCCGGGTCAGTAACTCGATAAGCGTCGACTTGCCGGCGCCGGTCATTCCGACGATGCCCAAGCATTGTCCGCGTTCAAGTTTGAAGGACACATCGCTCAAAGCCGGGGAAGTTGCGCCGGGGTAGGTGAACGAGAGTCCGCGCACCTCGATCGATTGAATCTCGCTGATTTCGATGTCTCCTTCGTCGGGAACGTCGGGCGCGTATTCGAGCACCTCACGAATTCTAACGAATGCGGCCGAACCTTCTTGCATGTGCCCGAACGCGATCCCGATCGCGGACATCGGCCAGATCATGCGCTGAATATATTGGTAGAACGCAAAGAACTGGCCGAGCGTAACGTCGCCCGCGATCACGTTCTGCGTGCCGAGCAACAAAAGAATCACGCTGCCCAAGGCTACCGGCAGCTCGAGCGACGGACCGAAGAACGCATCCCACCACGCCACTTTATCGCACGCCTGCCGGAAGCTCTCGCTTTGAATATTGAACTGCGCCGTTTGATTTTGTTCCTGCGCAAAACTTTTTATGACGCGAATTCCGCTTACGATTTCCTGCGCCGAGCCGGAGACGTCCGCGAATTTCGATTGGCGAGCGTGGTAGTTAATATGTAACCGGTCGAGAATTGCTTTTACCCCGAACGGCACTAACGGCATCAAAGCCAAAGTTTGCCAAGTCCACGTCGGTGAAATGAAAAGCATTTGCGGCAAAATCAGCGCGATAAGGAAAATACCGTCCAGCATGATGAGCAGACCCGGCCCGATGCCCATGCGAAACGAGTTCACGTCGTTTGAAATCAGCGTGATGAGCTGACCGATTTTTCGCGGGCGGAAAAAGCCGGGCCCGAGTCCCACCATGGCGTCGTACAAGCGATTGCGCAAATCTTCGGCCACGGTGTGATGAAAGCGCGCCCATACGATGCGCCACATGTAACGAAATCCGGAAAGGAATAAGATTACCGCGAATAGCCAGCCGACCATTCCCCCGACTTCGCGTAAAGGTGCACCGGCGGTAATCTTGTCGATGGTCATGCCCTGCAAAAACGGCACGAGCGAATCCATCAGGTTAGTTAAGAACAACCACGCCGAACCCAGCGCAACGGTGCCTTTATGTTTCTTGATGTAAAACCAAGACGGACTTTTAAGAAGTTCGGAGCGGTCATCCACGTCGGCGCTCCGCTTAGCGGTAATTGATTTCGAGGGCCCGCATCAAGGGTGCCGCGTTGACCGGCGCGGCGTATTCCGCCCTTACCGTAAAGCGCCCGTCGGCCGTTGCGTAGATACTTTCGCTTCCCGCCGCGATCACAAAGAGCGGTGCGATCGTCGCGAGCTCCGCCGGTTGGTCGACGCTCAAGCGAGCCGTTAAGGTTTCTTTGTCGATCGAAGAGTTCGCGGCCGCGTGAATGATGACCGTGCAGGTGCCGTTGCCGTCGATGAACGCCGACATCACGCAGACGACGGAAAATGCGCGCACATTGTTTGAGTTATTAAATTCCAACCGCTTCGTGCGTTTACCGCTGATGATTTCTTCCGGCACGTTAACGGCCGCGTAAAGTTTCGCGGCATCCGTATCCCCCGACATCATGGACATCAACAAGACCGTCGCCTTCGAACCGTCGGCCGCAAAAATCGCCTGGGTGCTCGCGAAAGCGGGGGCGGTGAGGGTAGAAAGAGTGGTGAGGAGCAGCGATACGAATAAAGGCGGGACTTTTTGAATATCGGCGAGAGCTTTCATAACGAGAAGCCTATCTTACGCTATTCCTGCGCGCAACACGCTCACGCGGCGCTTCGCCAGCCCTGCCGCGCTAGCCATGATTGCGGCGCGCTCAGGTGATCGGGCAAAGGATCAGAGCGTCCCTCGGCCAACCACCGGCTCGCCCGCACGCCGATCAGCTCGTACCAACGCTTGAAGAAACGCGCCGATGAATAATCATCGTATTCGGCCTGCAATTTGTTGTGTTTCGATTCATTTAACATCACGTAAGCCAGCGTGTGCCGCATTTGCCGCCCGGAGTGAATCACCTTAACGTGGTAGCGCCCCCCAAAAACTTTGCCTTTACCGCCCAATTTTTTACGAATCATCTTTCCAAAGCGCGCCGCGAAACTATTCATGCCTCGCGCGAGGGCCTCGTTGTCCCGGCACTCGGCCACGAGATGTAAATGATTTCCTAATAAAGAATAATGAAGCGCACGCAAGCCCTTCTGCTTAGCCAATCCCAAACTTTGCTGAAACTCCTCAAGCAAACGCGGGGAGCGCAGGCCTTTTAAGCCTCTCTGCAAACGCATGGTGATGTGCACGGGCTTCCGCTCATTCATCACGGGCCTTGCGCCGTGGTTGACCGTGCCCGATTTATTCTTACGGCCGGCGCCTTTTCTTTTCCCGCCCCAGCCTTTTATTTTTTTGAATTCTAGCTGCTTTTTCATGCGTGATCGGAACGTACGATTGATGAGGTGCCGAATCAAGTGGATTTTATTGGCGGATTGGTTTGGCTCGTCGGATCTTCCGTCCTTGAGAGGGCCTTTCTGCCCGCCGTCCGCGGCGGGCAGATCGAGATATTTAGGAGGATTTTTGTTTGGGAGGGAAGGGGAGGAGCGCACAAAAAAAGGCCGGCTTTTTATGGCCGGCCCTCTTAAAGAAGAGAAACTTTATTTGGAGAAAACTTTTGGACTAGTAGCGCATTAGATCGGTGACGTTCAGCTGACCGCCCGAGACGGTTTTGCCGCTTAGGATCGGGGTTTTCTTTACGCTCACCAATAATGCGTTCTTAACTGCGCGCCAGTCCTTTTCGGGGTGCGCGCTGATGTACAAAGCGGCCGCGCCCGCAACGTGCGGAGTGGCCATCGAAGTTCCGTCCCAAGTCGCGGTCATCAAACCGGGAATGTCGATCACGGTGTCGCTGTATTTTTCGCTTTGCGTGACCGTGCTAAACACTTTTACTCCGGGAGCGCCGAGGTCGACCGAGCGCGCGCCCCAGTTCGAGAAAGTGCCGAGCTCGCCGGCTTCGTTAATGGCGGCTACGCTCACGATGATGTCGTTGGTGTAGGTCGCGGGGAATGCGGGTTTCGCGTTGGTGTCGTTGTCGTAACCTTTGCCGGCCGAGTCGCCGTTACCGGCGGCCGCCACGAACAAGACTCCGCGCTGTTCGCAGTAGGCGATCGCGTCTTGTAAAGCTTGTGATTCGGCGCCGCCGTCATCACCGACCGAGCCCCACGAGTTCGACAAAACTTTTGCGCCGTTGTCGACGCCGTACTTGATCGCTTTGATCGCGTCGGCCGTCGTGCCTTGGCCTTTTTCGGTAATGAAACGTAAACCCATGATGCGGACGTTCGGCGCAACGCCGGCGACGCCTTTCCCGTTTTCGCCGCGTGCGGCAACGTTGCCCGCGCAGTGCGTGCCGTGACCGGGATTGCCGCCGCTCAACAGCATGTCCATCATCGAGGCCGTGAGATCATAAGGTTTGTTATCGTTGTTCGGGAAATCCCAGCCGACGATGTCATCGATGTAACCGTTATTGTCGTCATCGACGCCGTTCGAATTTTTGTCGCGGCCTTGCGCATCGGTCCCGGTCTCGCCCGGATTGCGCCACATGTTGTCGACGAGATCCTCGTGCGTGTAATCAACGCCCGTATCGATCACGCCTACGATGACTTCGGGACGACCCTTCGTAGTGCCCCAGGCGGTTTGCACGCCGATCTGGTTCATGCCCCATTGTTTGCTGAACATCGGATCGGCGCCCGAGCCGCCGCTGCCGGCGGAAGGAATCGCGGGATTGTCGGTCGTCGGCGCATCGCCCAAAGCGCCGGCCTCACCGAGACGTTTAATCTCGGCACGCACGCGGGGGCTGGTGACTTTGAAGTTTTCGAGAAGTCCGAGCTTCGCATTGCGTTCGACTCTCAATACGCCGGGCATATTTAAGATCGTCGCCATCGGGAAAGCGGAATTGTTCGCGGGCAACCGAACACGTGTCCAACCATTCACGCCAAGATTTTCGATTTTGGTTCCCGCGGGCAGACGTGTTTGTAGCGACATGACGTTCGCGTTCAAAGCTTGCGGTGCCATTTTTACGAGCATATCTCGTGGTGCTTCGGCGGAAAAAACTTGGTTCGTAAAGATCGCGACGGCGATGATGAGAATCCGTTTCATATAACCCCTCCCTTGGTGGTTCAGAATAGGGAGGAGGCGCGGCTATCCTTAGCCGAGGTGGTCCCATCCCTTGGAACGTTCAAAAAAAGCTTAGTCCCGTTAAGTCCAGTTTCAATTTGAAACCAGACCTTGGTTTGAAAACTGGACTTTCTTTGTCGCGAGGCACCATCACCGCGTGCAGCTAAAACGCTTCTCGCTTGCATTTAACTCTGCTAACTTCTGGGTGTTTGAAAACCTATTGAGAATATATCTCGGGTCATAAGCTTATGACCCTTCCATATAAAGTAAGGAGCTGCATCTTGGCGGAAGCAGTGGTCCACAATCCGGGCCAAACATTAAGAACGAGCGATCGCGAACTGGTCGAAGACACCCGAACGTTTGCCTTCACGACACAACTCCAAAAAATCGTCGCGTGGGGCCGCAAAAATTCTCTCTGGCCCATGCCCTACGGAACCGCGTGCTGCGGAATCGAAATGATGTCCGTCATGGGACCGCGTTACGATCTCGCGCGTTTCGGCGCCGAAGTCGTGCGCTTCTCTCCGCGGCAAGCCGATCTCATGATCGTCGCGGGCACGATTACCGAAAAAATGGCGCCGGTCATCTTGCGCATTTATCAGCAGATGCTCGAACCGAAGTACGTGATCGCGATGGGCGCTTGCGCGAGCAGCGGCGGTTTCTATCGCGCGTACCACGTTCTTCAAGGTGTGGATAAAGTCATTCCGGTCGACGTTTACGTTCCCGGTTGCCCGCCCACTCCCGAAGCGGTGCTGGACGGCGTAATGACGATTCAAAAAATGATCGCGGATCTCGCGCCACGCCCGTGGAAAGATCAGTGGAACCCCGGAGTTTTTCGATGAACGCACAAACGACCAAAGACATCACCGAAGCTCTGCGCGCCGATCTCGCGATCAAATTCCCGAGCGTCAAATTCACTTTCGAATTCAATTACGGCGGCAACGTCGTCACGATGCCGAAGGAATATGTTTTCCTCACGCTCAAGCACCTTAAAGACACCGGCCGCTTTGATTTCTTGATGTGCGTAACCGCGGTCGATTACCCGAATCGCGCAAAACGCTTCGACGTCGTTTACGAACTTTTCAGCACCCGCACTTTCGAGCGCGCGCGTTTCAAAACACAAGTCGGTGAGGGCGAAGATGTTCCCACCATCATTCACTTGTGGCGCGGGGCCGATTGGTTGGAGCGTGAAACTTGGGACATGTACGGCATCAAGTTCGCCGGTCACCCGAACTTACGCCGCTTGCTCGTGCACCACGAATTCGTCGGTTTTCCGTTGCGCAAAGATTATCCCGCCGACGGTCAACAGCACTGCAAAACTTCGCTGCCGATTCACTTCGATAACGATCCCGCTTATGTCGAAGATCCGAATAAAGATTTAACCCCGCTCAACATCGGCCCGTCGCATCCCGCGACGCACGGAACTTTGCGTGTCATGGTTCAGCTCGACGGGGAGAAAATTCATCGCGCCGGCGTGGAGATGGGTTACCTCCATCGTTGCTTCGAAAAGATGGCCGAGACTCACCCGTACAACCAGGTGATTCCGTACACCGATCGATTGAACTACTGTTCGGCACCCATGAACAACATCGGCTACTGCAAAGCGGTCGAGAAATTGCTCGGCGTCGAAATTCCTCCCAAGGCCATCGCGATTCGCGTGATTTTGAACGAGCTTTCGCGCGTAATCGATCACATCATTTGCGTGGCCGCCAACGCGCTGGATTTAGGTGCGTTGACTCCGTTCTTCCACTTGTTCACGTATCGCGAAAAGGTTTATACCTTATTCGAAAAACTTTGCGGTGCACGTTTGACCGTCTCGCTGACCCGGGTCGGCGGCATGGCCAACGATCCCCCCGAAGGCTGGTACAAAGAAGTCCTCCAATTCGTAAAAGAAATGCGCGTCGGCGTCGACGAGCTGGACAAGCTTCTGACCGAGAACAAAATCTGGATCAAGCGTACGCGCGACGTCGGTAAGATGTCGGGCCAAGAAGCGATCGAATGGGGCTACACCGGTCCATGTCTCCGCGCCGCCGGCGTCGGGCTCGATTTGCGCAAGGCCGAGCCTTACTACGGCTACGATCAACTCGACTTCGACGTTCCCGTCGGCACTAGCGGCGACGTTTACGATCGCTACTTGGTACGCGTTGCCGAAATGCGCGAGTCTTTGAAGATCGTTGAGCAAGTCGCTAAAAATATTCCGTCGGGCGATTTCACGATCCGCGATAAGAACATCGTACTTCCGGACAAAAAAGAAGTTTACGGCAACATCGAAGGCTTGATGAATCACTTCATGCTCGTGATCAAAGGTTTGCGCCCGCCCGCGGGTGAAATCTACGATTACACCGAAGCCGCCAACGGTGAACTCGGCTTCTACTTGGTCAGCGACAACAGCGCCAAGCCGTACCGTTTAAAGTGCCGCGCGCCCAGCTTCTCTATATATCAGTCGCTGCCCCGCCAAATTACGGGCGGAATGGTCGCCGATGTTATCTCGATCTTGGGTAGCCAAAACGTCATTGCCGGTGAATTGGAGCGATAAAATGGCCTCAACTTTTAGCATGTCCGCCGAGGGCTTAGCCTTCATCAAAAAAGAACTGACCCGCTACGAGACTCCGTATTCGGCGATCATACCTTCGTTGTTTCGCGTGCAAGCCGAACACGGTTGGGTGCCGCCCGAAGCGGTCGTTCTGCTCGGTAAAACTTTGAACTTGCCCGAAGCGCACATCAACGAAGTTCTGTACTTCTACACGATGTTCAACACGAAGCCGGTCGGTAAATTCCACATCCAAGTGTGCACGAACATCTCGTGCGCGATGAACGGTGGCCGTGAACTTACGCAAGCTTTGTGCAAACACTACGGCGTCGAAGTCGGTCAAACCAGCGCCGACGGTAAAGTGACCATAAATAAGGTGGAGTGCTTGGGAAGTTGCGATACGGCGCCCATGATGCAAGTTAACGCCGACAGTTACCTCGAGAACCTCACGCCCGAAAGCGCAATTAAAAAACTGAAAGAGATGGGCGCATAATCATGCAAGTCAAATTGCTCAGTGAACATTACGACAAGCCCGAATTCCAAACGCTCGGCGGTTACGAAAGACACGGCGGTTACGTCGTGCTCGCAAAAGCCCTGAAAATGGATCCGAACGCGATCATCGAAGAAGTCAAAGCTTCCGGCCTGCGTGGCCGCGGTGGTGCCGGTTTCCCGACGGGAACCAAGTGGTCGTTCTTGCCCAAAAACGGTGAGCCCCGCTACTTGCTGTGCAACGCCGACGAAGGCGAGCCCGGCACGTTCAAAGACCGCGTCATGATGGAGAAAGCTCCGCACCAGTTGATCGAAGGCATGATCATGTCTTCGTTCGCGATCGGCTGCAAAAAGTCTTACATCTACATTCGCGGTGAATACACCGACTCGCTTCGCATCGTGGGCAAAGCGATCCAAGAAGCCTACAAAGCGGGTTACCTCGGCAAAAACATTTTAGGTTCAGGCTTCGATCACGATATGGACGTCTACTCCGGCGCGGGTGCTTACATCTGCGGTGAAGAGACGGGCATGATCTCGTCCCTCGAAGGTCTTAAAGGCCAGCCGAAGTTGAAGCCGCCGTTCCCGGCCGTGCAAGGTTACCTACGTAAGCCCACGATCGTGAACAACGTCGAAACTCTCGCCGCGGTTAAATACATCATCCGCGACGGCGCGGCCTCGTACCGCAAACACGGCACCGAGAAATCGGCCGGCACCAAATTGTTTTCGGTCAGCGGCAACGTTCAGCGTCCCGGCACGTACGAAGTACCGCTCGGTCTTCCGCTTAAAGTTTTGATCAACGACATTTGCGGCGGGCTTAAACCCGGTCGTAAGTTGAAAGCGGTTATTCCCGGTGGATCCAGCGCGCCGATTCTCACGGCCGACGAAGCCAACAAAGTGACGATGGATTACGAAGCGCTCGCGCAAATGGGCTCGATGCTCGGTTCGGGCGCGGTCATCGTGATCGACGACTCGAACTGCATGGTCGACATGCTTTCGACGATCATGCACTTCTACCATCACGAATCTTGCGGGCAGTGCACGCCCTGCCGCGAGGGTACGGGCTGGCTTAACAAGATCACGCACCGGATTGCACACGGGCATGGTGAGTCCAAAGACATCGAATTAATCAAAAAAGTTTCCGAACAAATGATGGGTAAAACGATCTGCGCGCTATCCGACGCCGCCGCCATGCCCGCCATCTCGTTCGTCACAAAATTCCGTGACGAATTCGAAACGTACATCAAAAAAGGCCAACTCGGAGCTGGGGGAGCGGCGCATGCCTAAGATTAAGGTTAACGGTCAAGAAATTGAAGTTCCCGAAAAGTCGACGGTCATCCAGGCGTTCAAACAAGCCGGCGTCGACATTTGCCATTACTGCTGGCACCCGGGGCTAAGCATCGCCGGCGTTTGCCGTCTGTGCATGGTTCAGGTTGAAGGCATGCCCAAACTTCAGATCGCATGTAACACCGAAGTTAAAGAAGGCATGTCGGTTAACAACACGTCCGACGTCGTTAAAGAAACGGTCAAGTGGGGACTCGATTTCCACTTGATCAATCACCCGCTGGATTGCCCGATTTGCGATCAGGCCGGCGAGTGCGGATTGCAAGATCAGTACATGCAGTTCGGTTCTTACGATCCGGAAATGGCCGAGCCTAAGGTCAAAAAATCGAAAGCCGTCGACCTCGGTCCGACCGTGATGCTCGATAAAGAACGCTGCATTTTATGTTCGCGTTGCGTGCGCTTCACCGACGAAGTTTCGAAGACCAATGAACTTGGAATCTTCAATCGCGGTGACCGCTCCGAAATCGGCACCGTGCAAGGTAAGCCGCTCGACAACAATTACTCGCTCAACACGGTCGACATCTGTCCCGTCGGCGCCCTGACTTCGAAAGACTTCAGATTCCGCCAACGCGTGTGGTATCTCAAAGAAGCCGATTCCATTTGCCCCGGTTGCAGCACGGGCTGCTCGGTCAAAGTTCATTACAACGAAGAGGGCGTTTGGCGCGTGAAGCCGCGCGTGAACCCGGAAGTGAACGGTCACTGGATGTGCGACGTCGGTCGCAATACCTACAAGTACGTGAATTTAAAATCACGCCTGTTGTCCGGCAAAGTCGGCAAGCGCGATTTGTGGCAAGAAGTTTCGGTCGAAGACGCCGTTCGGTCGGCGGGTTTGAAACTGCGCGAGACTTCCCCCGACGCCATCGCCGTAGTTTACACCGGCCAGTACACGAACGAGGAATACGCTTCGGCCTTCAAGTTTTTCAAAGAAGAATTGAAAGTGAAGAACGTCTTCCACTGGTTGAACAACCCCGAAAAAGTGAACGAGTTCGACGGTCTTTTGTTCCGCGGTGATCGCAACCCGAACACCAAAGGTCTCGAAAACGCGTTTGCATCCTTCGGTGCGAAAGGCTCGTGGGACAATTTGCAAGCCGGCATCAACGGCCGCAAGTTCAAAACCGTTATTGTTTTTGGTCCCGAAGACCAATCGGTGTTCCCCGATCTCGACGAGAAGATCAAAATGTTCTCGCAAGCCGAAAACCTGATCTGGTTAACCGCGTGCGCGAACAAGTCACTCGACAGCGTCGGCGGCGAAACTTGGCAAATTCCGGTGAAGACCTACATTGAAAAAGCCGGCAGCTTCACCAACTTCCAAGGTAAAGTGCAGGATTTCAAAGCGGGGACGACGATCGTTCCGCAAGCGCTCAGCGTAAGCGAAGCCGTCGAGTTGATGGCCGGTCGCGAGATCAATTGGAATCTTCGTCCGCGCGGCGTCGGTGGCCCGAAAACGAACTACGCCGTATCCGACAGAGGTGAATTATGAGTTTAGTTAGAAAACCTTCCGCCGCGGCTTCGTGGTACTTGCCGGGTATTCTCGCCGGGATGTGGTTCACGTTCGTGAAGATGATCGGGAATATTCTAAATCCCAAAAAGATGCCCACGCTGAATTACCCGGAAGAAAAGTACGAATACGGCCCGCGCTTTAAGGGCAATCACGTACTCACGGTTAAAAAAGACGGCAGCATCCGTTGCACGGCGTGCATGCTTTGCGCGACGGCGTGCCCCGCCCAGTGCATAAAGATCACGGCCGCCGAGCACGACGATCCGACGGTCGAGAAATTTCCGATCTCTTACGAGATCGACGTGCTCCGTTGCGTTTACTGTGGTTTCTGCGAAGAAGCTTGCCCGGTTGACGCGATTCGCATGGGCCCCGAGTGGCAAACGGCGGGTCTCAACGGCTCGAAGTTCGCCTACGACATTCAGCAATTGGCCTACCGCCCGCAATTAAAAGGCGGCGTGGTTTCGGTACTCGACGATCAAGAGCGCCACCAAGCCGGAATTTAAATGGACCTCGATTACCGCCGCTTGTTGATCCCGCTGCTTTTTTTAGCGGCGGGATTGGCGGGTGGTGTTTACATCGCGCGCTCGGGAACGCAAGTTCCGGGGGTGACGGCGTACCCGCAAAAGACCGGCGATACCGACCGCCACGCGGAGAACGGCACCGGCACGGCGCCATCGGCCGATGCAAAATCAAATCCGTCTACACCGAACGCAAATTCAACATCGCCCGCGCCGAATGCGAACGCCGCACTTGAAAAGATGCGCGCCGATTATTACGAGCAAATCGGCAAGGGCGAATCACGCCAGGCGCTCTTGATTCTGCAAGACATGGAGAAGAAAGCGCCCGGTTCGCAAATCTATCTCGAGACCAGTAGCGATTACTTTATCTACGTGAAAGATTGGACCGCCGCCGCCGCGGCCTCAAAAAAATGCACGGAAGTTTTTCCGAGCAGCCGGCCGTGCTACCGCAATCTCGGCAACGCAAGTCTGCAAAGCGGCACCAAAGAAGACCAACTCACGGCCGCCGACAATTGTCTCGCGCTCGAACCCAACGATCCGCAGTGCCGCAACATCAAGGGACTCGCTTTGATGAACAGCGGCGATTATCCCGGCGCGGTCATCTACTTTAAGGAACTCATCGACGACAACGGCAACTACGGCGTTCGCTTCCCCGAAGATATGTTGGAATGGCATCTCGGCTTAGCTCTCGAGGGCGCGGGCAAACGCGATGAAGCCATAGATCACATGGAAAACGCCTGCCGTCGCAACAATAACCAAGCCTGCAACAAAATCGAAGAGCTCAGCGGCGGCGGATTAAACTGATTTAAATTCGAAATGGATAGGGGCGCTGGGCGCAACGTTGTCGTACCAGATGGTGTAGCGCGCGCGTGGGTCACGCCATGCGTAGGCTTCCGATAAATCGAAGCTGCCGCGGATCGTTTGGCCCGGCTTAAGAGTGACGAAGTCGGACTCGGTCACCTTCGCGCGCTTTTTCACGGCGCCGACGAAAGGGATTTCCGATTTGCCTAATCGAACTTCAAAATAATTCTCGGAAGGCGGTGAAAGGTCGGGTGACATGCCGATCCGGTACATTTCAAATTTGGCATGTTGCTGGGAGTTGTTCGTGATCGAAAGATATGCGTGAACTTCGGGACGGCCCTTGACCGTTCTTGCTTTAATCTCGAGTTCGACATTCACGCGGGCACTCCTCAGACAGACCTATTCTAATCGAAGCATTTTTCGGAACGCCTGACCATCAAAAAACTTCAAGGATTCTGGCGAGCGAATTGCTCGGTGGCCCAACGTTGGAACTCCTGACTAAGTTCAGCCGCCGCACGTTCGACCGGCACCCACACGAGGCCATGCCCCGGCGCGAGTGTTTCGGTCTTAGGCGGCACCGCCTCGACTTCGAAGAACGCGCCGATCTTTTTGAAATGACTCTTATAGAACTCAGACCAGTGGTACTGGGCCGCGCGGAAAAGGAAAACGGCCTTCGTTAGCTCGTAGCCGATTTCTTCACGCAATTCCCTGGCGAGGGCGGTGAGCTCATCTTCACCGGGATCTAATCCACCGCCGGGCAAGAACAACCCGAACGAGGTTTTTACCAAAGCGATCTCACGTTTATTATTCATGATGAATGCGTAGGCACCGGGGCGGTCGGTGTATTGAATACCGTTAAGGATCTGGCCGAACGTTTTGATGGCCTGATCCGCCGGGTTAGACATCTTTAACCGGAGCCCCGCGGATTTGTCGGCCGATGCCGTAATATTCGATGCCGGCATCTTTCATTTTGAGAGGATCGTAGAGATTTCGTCCGTCAAACACGAGCGGACTTTTCATCTTCGGTCGGATGGCGCGCCAGTTGACGGCCTTGAACTCGGCCCATTCGGTGATGATCAGGAGCGCGTCGGCCCCTTCGATGGCTTCGATGGGGGATTCGCAGGCGGTGAACGGCACGCGCGATGCTTCAACGGCGTTTTTGGTGGCCACCGGATCGAAGGCTCGCACCTGCGCACCGTTGAGGAATAGCTCTTCCATAATTTTAAGCGAAGGTGCCCGGCGGACGTCGTCGGTGCGTGGCTTGAAGGCTAAGCCCCAGAGCGCCACGGTTTTGCCTTTTAGCGAGCCGCCCATGTGCGCGAGCAAACGGTCGGTAAGTATCGTCTTTTGCCGTTCGTTGACCGCGTCGGCCGCTTTGAGCAGTTTTAGATCAATATCATTTTGTTTACCCGCGTGAATCAGCGCGCGTACGTCTTTCGGAAAGCAGGAGCCTCCGTAACCGATACCGGGACTAAAAAAAGCGGGGTTGATACGATTGTCGGAGGTAAAGCCCGCGCGAACGCTATCGATGTCGGCGCCGAGTTTATCCGACAACAATGCGAGTTCGTTGATGAACGAAATCTTTAAGGCCAAAAACGAGTTGGCCGCGTATTTGGTCATCTCGGCGGAGGTATTGTCCATAAATAAAATAGGTTTGTTTCCGTTACGCGATACGAACGGTTCGTAAAGTTCTTGCATGACCGCGCGGCCTTTTTCGCTTTCGCAGCCGATGACAACGCGATCGGGTTTCAGAAAATCTTCGATCGCGGCACCTTGCCGCAAAAACTCGGGATTATTAACGACATCCAAATTGAACTTACAATTTTCTTTGCAAAAGCTAACAACCTGACGGGAAGTGCCGATCGGAACGGTGCTTTTTAAAACTACGATCTTGTCCTCGCGCGCGGCCTTACAGATTTCTCCGAGCACGCGAAAAGTAGGATCCATGTCGGCGGAACCGTCGGGCAACTCAGGGGTACCAACGGCTATAAAGACAACTTGTGACTTTTGGACCGCCTCGGCAATCGAGGTGGTGAACGACATACGTTTGCGGCTCAACGTGAATAACTCGTCTAAACCGGGTTCGAAGAAGGGGACCTTGCCCCCGATCAGGGTATTGATCTTATCGGTGTTTGAATCGACGCACGCCACTTCGTGCCCCGCATCGGCAAAGCAGACGCCCGCGACTAAACCTACGTACCCGGTTCCTAAAACCGCGATATTCATCGATAACTCCTTACGTTGCCTAGCGCGTAAATTAACGGTAAATACCGCCCAAGTTAAGAAAAACTTAAGATATAAGTGAAGAGATACCAGCAAAGAGATTAGGAAAGCGATGACCGCCAAAATTAAGGCCCGCCTCACATTATTATTGAAGATCTGTGTGGCCGTCGGGCTGATCGTCTTCCTCGTGAAAAAAGGCCACCTCGATCCAAAAGAGTTGTGGGCTTTAATGACGCCGTTAAACGTTTTTATGGCGTTAGCGATCGCGGGCGTCGGTACGCTCATGGCGGCTTGGCGTTGGACCATTCTGCTTCAGGCCCGTGGTTTCCCGGTGACCTTGCGCTCGTGTTTTTCACTTTACTTGATCGGTATCTTCTTCAACCATGCTTTGCCCGGATCGGTCGGCGGGGACGTCGTCAGGGGTTATTACCTCGTCGCCGAGAATCCCGACCGTCGCCTTGATTCCATTCTTTCGATCATCATCGACCGCGTGCTCGGACTTTATTCATTTTTTATGCTGACGCTCGTCGCGGTGGCTTTAGATTTCGAATTCGTCAGCACGCACGAAAAAATCCGTTGGGTCGCGCTGATGTGCTTCTTAGTTTTCGTCGGTTTAACCTGCTTCTTCACCGTCGCCTTCTCGCACCGGCTTTCGCACTTATTCGGTTTAGGCTTCTTCGAACGCCGCATTCCTATCGTTCATCGCATCGTCGAGGGCATTCATCATTTCGGCCAAGACCGCAAAGTGATCGCGCTTTCGGTGCTGGTCAGCTTGTTAACCCAACTTATTACCTGCGCCTTCTTCTACCAAATGGGCATCGTTTCGGGCGAGACGGCGTTAACCTTCAACGCGGTTTTGTTCGCGGTGCCGATGGGTTTTCTGGTCACCGCAATCCCGATCGCGCCGGCGGGGATCGGCGTGGGTCAAGTGGCGTTCGCTTACCTTTTCCAGGCCTACATGCAAAAAGAAACTCAGTACGGCGCGAACTCGATAACGGCCTACCAGCTCAGCGTCATCTGCTGGGCAATCCTCGGCGCGGTGATTTACCTAAGACGTAAAAAGCCGAAAGAATTGCAGTGACCGAGAAAGAGAAAATTTTAGTTCTCAAAACCTTCAAGCACGGCGAGAGCGACATCATCGTCCACGCGCTTAACCCGCGCGGGGCGCGCATGAACTTTTTCGCGCGCGGGGCGATGAAGAGTCGCAAACGGTTCGCGGGCGGGCTACTCGAGGCAACGCACTACCTTGACGTAACCTACAAGGTCGGCCGTTTAAGTGACGCCGATCCCTTACACACGCTGCTTGAAGCACAAATGATTCGCGACTTCCCGAAACTTCGCACCGACTACGACAGGCTCGACGCCGCCCTCTACCTGCTCAAAATTGTGCACAAGCTTAGCCAACAGGGCGTTGATGATTCCCCCGAGCTGTTCAATCTGCTCGGCAACGCCTTGCAAGCCGCCGAGACAAGCACCTCGCTCGAAAAGTTGAAGGTACACTTCGAATTGAAGCTATTGGCCGCGCAAGGTGTCTTGCCCGGTGAAGAAAGTTTTAACGAATGGCTTATGACGAGCCTGGCCCAGCACGAGAAGATCGGCATCGAGGGTCAAGCTTGGCGCTGGTTACAGCAACAAACCCACGATCACCTGCGCCACTACCTAGGGCAGTTCTAAACGATTCACCTCAGAAGTTCGTCAGGAAGGTCGCGGTCGTTAGAATCGTGTACTTCGAATACTCCTGCACCGCTACGTTCGAATCGTTTTTCGTGTACGAGCCCGAGAATCCCCACAACAACCATTCCTTTACCGGCTTACTAATCCCGCTCGAAACCGTAACGTTGAAGTCGTTGCGTTTGAAGGTCTCATCGGGAAAGTCGAGCTTGTAGATATTCACGCCGACGTTCCAGATCGTTTCCCACTTCCAGGGGCGCGTGAACGCCGCGCCGGCTTCGACCCGGTTGTACTTTCGGTTATCACCCTTGGCCGCGTTCAATACGTAGCCTAAACTTCCGATCAGCGCGCGCTTACGGGATTTATCTAAGAAAAAAGTTTGGTTGGTGCGTAACGAATATCTGCCGGCGTCGGCGTCGTCGGGGCCGACCGATGAGACCACCTTTGAATCATCACCGCGATACTCGAAGTTATAATTTGCGAACCACGTCGGATTCATCACGATCGTCGTGTCGGCGTAAAGAAAGTAGGACATCAGCGCCGCCGTCTTCGTGCTTGATCCGCCGGTCGCCATGTAAAGCATTTCGTAACCGGGTTTGAGAGTCGCCTTAAAGCCTTTTTTACCCATCGCCCCTTTGTAGCTGTAGGGAGCCGCGAACGTGTAGAGGTAGGGATCGGCCGGGGCCGACTCGTTCTTCAAGGAATTTGTAAGGCCCGCACTGCCTCTCAAGAAAAATTCGTGGTTGTCGGTGTACACCGGGCGGTACTCAAGATCGGCGATCGTCAGTAAACGAAAGTCGGCGATGTCGGTACTCCGGCCTTGATCGGGAGCATTGTCCGGCGCGAGCAAAACGTTCGAATCGTACATCGCCCCGACGGTGCTGAGCAGGGTGAACTTATTCTCGCGCAGTTTCTGAAAGATGATCGCGGTCGCGATGCGGTCGATGTAAGTCTCGGCTTGTTCATCCAAACGGGGATCGTTCGAAGTATCGATCACCTTTTCGAACGCCCGCTTCGCCGCTTCGTACTCTTCCTGCGCGAAGAGAATTACCCCGCGGTAAAACTCCGACGACGGGCTCATCACGGCGTCGCCAGCGTTCGCGACGATGTCGAACTGTCCCATGGCGGCGTCTAATTCTTTCAAACGATAATGGGTAAGCCCGGTAAAATAGCCGCGCTCCAAATCATTTCGGCCGTCGGTTTTGACCAAATTTAGAATCACTAGCGCATCGTTATACTTTTCGTTTCGGTAGAGCGTGACGCCGTATTTGAAGTAATACGAAGTGTTTTCCGGATCTATTTCGACGGCCTCTTTAAATTTAATTTCGGCGGCGGCAAACTTAGCTTGTTCAAAAAACGCCATGGCCTCGCCGGCTTTGACGATGGCACGCGCCTGGCGATCCGCTTTCTGTTGTTCGTTCAACGCGCGCATCTCGCGTAAGCGCTCCTCGGCTTTTTGTCGCTCGATTTGCTCTAAGCGTACGCGATCGGACTCACGCTTAGCCGCTTCACGCGCCAATTGATTAAGCAGGACATTTTTTTCGACTTGGGCCGCGACGACATTGGCGTTTACCGAGGCAAGCGGCTTGGCGACCTTCGCCAGCGCGGCCGCTTTAGCCAGGTTCACCTGCGCTTGGTAGGCCCTTAGCGCGGCCTCGGCCTGCTCGCGGGTGTCGTAAACGTCGAGGGTGGCTTGTCCGCGCTCGTTCTTCTTCCAGATTACGGGTTTGCGCGGCAGCTTGTTGCTCTGGATCTGTTCGTAAAGTTTGCGATTGTCCTTATCGGTCCCGCGAAGGTTAGAGGGCGGGATAAAAATCTCGGGCAATATTTTATCACTCTCGCCGATGTTCACGCTGAAGCTGCCGGAGAATTGCGAAGAGTCGGGTTCGGTTTCTTCCAAGTTGATTTGCACGATACGGCCCGTCGCTTTGTCTCGCATGATTAAATAGGCGGCGTCGATTTTTGCGCTATTCGTATTCCAAGAAGGGGAGCCGTAGGTGATCGACATAAGGCGACCGGCCTGAACCGGACCGCCAAAAGCAGGCGCGCAAAAAACCAATAGAGTGAGCGTAAAGAGATGAGCGAGCACGGTGATTCTCCTTGGATGCGTCTATCTAGCTAGATCTCTATGATAGCCGGAAGTCACATCCAGAGAGAAACCGTTTTTGTTTTACTGACCCTTAACCTTGATGATCAGATTTGTTTTGTTACCGGTGACGTTGTCCCGGCAAAGAAGTCCGCATTGCTCGGGGATTTGCACGTTCGGCGTCGGGGGCGGGCCCACGACCGGCATAACCGGAACGGGCGGAGGTCCAGGCTCTTCGCCGGTGCCGCACATCGTGCAGCTCGAGCTTGCGGGATCACGTTTGCCGCCCTTTTTATCCTTCGCGTCGTCGCCCGCGGGCGCACGCCGGTCATTGGCGGGGCCGGGGCCGTTGCCCTCGGACTTAGATTCTTGATCCACTTTCGCGAGTTCTTCCTTCGGCATCTCGATGGGCGTCGAGGGCGGAGCGCCCGCGTTCACCGCGGCCGTCATTCCCGGCGAGACCATGACGGGATTGCCGATGGTGCCGCCCGGGCCGGGCGTCCCAAACTCAACGCGGCCTTCGAAGGTAACGACCTGCGAAGTGTTGTCGGCGCGGTTGAAGCCCATCATGAAGTCGGTTCCGCGTACACCGGCCACGGCCGACGGAGTTTTGATTTGGAACTTAGAAGTTTTGCCGTCGTATTTTTGTTCGACCTTCGAACGTACTTTTCCGTAAATCACGTTGAGCAAGACGTCTTTCTTGCCGCCGTTCGGGTCGAATTCGTAGGACTGAATTTCAATTTGTGATTCGGGCGAAACGTTGATTTCGTTATTGTCGACCATCACGATCTTCGCGCGGGCATCTTTACCGGTGATGACCGTGTCCTTCGGGAAGACCTTGCCGCCGATGCGTGCCTTCGCGGTCTCACCCTTGGCGTTTTTTACCTGAACGTCGCCTTTAACGACCCGCAAAACTCCGTGCACGCTTTGCGCACCGGCCGCGGACATAAATAAAAATACGCTTAGGCAAATCATCAACTTGGAAAATACGTGCATCGTGAGCCCCACTTGATTAGCTTCATTGCTCTTTTCGGTATTTTAACCGTGAAATCTGAGCGTGGGGAGTACAGGAATGAGACGGTCTATTCGAGCTGCTTCAGTTCAAGAACGAGCTGCTCTTCGAGTAAGAAATTGATACCTTCGAATAACGACTGCTCACGCGGTTTGTAGGCGGCATCGCTAACGAACACTAAGCGGGGCGCGCGGTCCGGACCCAGGACCAGCTCGGACCATGTGTCCTTACCGAGCTCACTCATCCCGGCGGGAATTTGCAAATCACAAGCGGCGTCGTTACCCAGCGAGTATCGTACGGGGGCGAGCGCGCTCCACAATGCCGTGACGGCTTCGTTCGGTTTCGTCGGATTATAAACGCGGATTTGCCAATTCATCTATTCATGGTCGCAGATGTTCGGCGCGCGCGATAGAACTAAGGTTTAATAATATCTCGCGCGATCATTTCTCGCGCGGCGAAGAGCAGGTTCATCGCGTGGATTTCGGGTGGATCAAAACTAGACCCCGCCACATCCTCGCTGGTCCCGAGCAAAACCGAGCGTGCTCCTGCACGGTGGCCGGCTTCGACGTCGGTCATCCGGTCGCCTACCATCCACGATCTCGACAAATCAAGATTGTACCAAGCGGCCGCTTCCTCAAGCATCCCGGGATTCGGTTTGCGATGGATGTGATCGTTGTCCGTCATGTAGGGCGCGCTATGGAAGGAAAGGATGTCCACGCCTTCGCCCGCGAACTTCGCCTGAATCCTGCGATGAATTTCATCGAGGTTACGAACGTCGACCAAGCCGCGCGGTACGCCGGATTGATTCGTCGCCACCGCGAACACGTAACCGTGATCGCGCAGCAGGCGCAAAGCTTCGAACACGCCGGGCAGATACTCGATCGCATCCGGGTCGTTCAGGTAAATCAAGTCGACGATTAATGTTCCGTCACGATCAAGGATGACCGCGGGTTTTCCAGGATTCAGTTTGTTCATGCGAACAGCCTAATCGATGTCGCGCGGTTTTTTGAGCTTTGACGCCGAGAGAGGATGATGCTTTTCCATCGCGCGGGCCAAATGGTCGAGGCTGAGGTGGGTGTATTTCTGCGTCGCCGCGAGCGAGCGGTGCCCGAGAAGCTCCTGCAGCACCCGCAGATCCGCGCCGGAAGTGAGCAAATGGGTGGCGTAACTATGCCTCAGGGCATGCGGATGCAACGGCTTAAGTAAATTCGCAGTACGCCCGGCGGAGCGCACCCATTCGTAGGCCTTGCGGTTCGACAAAGCCTCGCCGAAAACAAATTCATTCTTACGCTCAAGCGCTTTGACCTCGCGCCAAACCAGATCGGGTAGGGCGATGACCCGCTCTTTCGCACCTTTGCCCGTAACCCGTAAGGATTTTGACTCCGCCAAAAGATCTTTCCATCTCAAGCCCCCGGCTTCGCTCACGCGGAGTCCACCGCCGTAAAGTAGCAGCACAAGCGCCCGCTGAGGTCCCTCGGGCAAGGCGCGAATCAACGCCAAAGCTTCATCGACGCTCAAAAAATGCGGTAATTTCTGCGAGATTTTCGGCGCCACGAGCCGGGTCGAAAAATCATCTTCGACATATTTTTCGGCGAACAACCACTTCACGAAACCGCGCACGCAGGCGGTCTTCCGGCCGCGCGATGAGGCCGCAAGATTCTTCCATAAACTCTGAGATTCCCGAATCAATTTCATTATTTCATCCCCGAGCGCCACCTCTGAAGAATATCCAGCGGAACTTTTCGACCACTGAATTTGAAAGGAAGGACCTAAGGTTGCCGAGGTGTATAAGATCTTCTGAACTCCGGCGGGGCCCAAGAACTGACCCAAATCATTGGCATAAGAAATGGAAGTATGAACACTTGAAGTCTTTTGCAGGCTCAAGTATTTCAGATACTTGCAGGCTAAATCGGCCAAAATTGGTCGCTTTTGGACTGACAATTGGGAGCTCCCTCCGAGTGGATAGTGTTACTTGAAACCGGATATAGTTCCTACATGATGCCCTGCAAAATAAACTTGCGTAAAGCTTCAGCACCTGTTAGAACGGTGTGTCGAGTCTAGACGCAGTGAGTTGAACGTCGTGATCTGAGTCTGTTCCAAGGGGAGAGGGAGCAGGGTCCGGGTCACTAAACAAAAAGTAAGAAAATGCCTGCCCAGGCATTTTCCCAAGTAAGGGGTAGTACGTATGTCGGGTATGGATAAACCGTCGTCTTTTCCGCAAGGAAATAACGACCACACCAGTCTCCCCACCGCGAACCCGATTTCGGGTCAGGTGAATAGTCAAAATCAGGGTCACACGACTTCTGAGAAAAAAATCGTCTACAAGTCGGAAGTTATGCGCCAGCTTATGCGCATGGTCGACCGTGTAGCTCCGTCGAACGCCACGGTGTTGGTGCTCGGTGAAAGTGGTACGGGTAAAGAGCTGATTGCCAACGCAATCCACGAACGCTCGAATCGTCGCCACAAACCCTTCGTCGCAATCAACTGCGGCGCACTTCGCGAAACTCTATTAGAGAGCGAACTTTTCGGTCACGAGAAGGGTGCCTTCACCGGCGCTTACTCGCGTAAGATCGGTTTGGCTGAAGTCGCTACCGGTGGAACGTTGTTCCTCGACGAAATCGGGGAGTTAACTCCCGGTATTCAAGCGAAGCTTTTGCGCTTCTTGCAAGAAGGCGAAATCTATCGCGTCGGTGGCAAAGACCCCATCCGCGTCGATATCCGCTTGATCTCGGCAACGAACAAAGAATTAGATAAAGAAGTTTTGCGCGGCAATTTCCGCGAAGATCTTTTCTACCGCATCAATACGATCATGGTTCACTCGCCGCCCTTACGTCGTCGTAAAGAAGACGTTCCGGCTTTGATCGAACATTTCTTGTCGACCAACACGAACGGTTTCTTGAACCGCGGTCGTCAAATGTCCGAAGACGCGATGAAAATCATGATGAAATACGATTGGCCGGGAAATATCCGTGAATTGCAAAACGTTTGCGAACGCTTGCAGATTCTTTCGGAAGGTCACGTCATTATGCCCGGCGATTTGCCGGATCATATCCGTAACCCCGATCATAAAGTCGTTATCGACGATTATGATCCCACCATGACTTTGCACGAGCTTGAGAAACGTTACATCTTGAAGGCGTTGAATTACTTCGACGGCAACAAGACCCAGGCCGCTAACGCTTTGGGTATCACGATCAAGACTCTTTATAATAAACTGCACGAGTACGGCGAATTCGAAAAATACGCCGTTCACTCGAAGCCTGTTAAATCGGGAACTCCCTAACCGGAATTACCGCGCAAGCGGCTCGACAAACCAAGCTTCAAAAACAAAAGGCTCCGCAAGGGGCCTTTTGTTTTTTGGGGATGAGCCGGGGAGGGACGTAACGCACCTTTTCCTTTCCAGACAGGAGATAGCGCGTCGTAAAGTGAAAGCACTCAATGCCCAATCTTCTTTCCACGGAAAGACCGCACTCACAAGGATGGATGATCCACGTATAGGAAGATGAACGCTTCGAAGCCGAAGTTTACGCACCGTCTCTTTTCCAGAATTTAAACACCGAGTTAGAACCGCTGCGCGTTTGGTCTCGGCACTTTGATGTAAATACCGGACTTATCGGAACCGGCAAAGATCCTAGCGCACTCACCATACTATCATCATCAAACGATACAGTAGTGCGAGGGACCAAAAGACGAAGCTACCCGCACATAAAAAAAGGCCGCGTTTCCGCAGCCTTTCTCGAAACAAATTTTATCAGCCAAACAATTAGAACGAGTACGACATACCCAAGTGCAAAGCGTAAGCGATTGTTTCGTGTTCGCCCTGGCGGATGTCACCGGTCGTCACGCCGGCCTCGGAGCCATTTCCTTTACCTTTAACAGTCGTGTAATCAAAACCGCCGTCGACCGAGATTTTTTCGTTGATGGCGTAACCGGTACCGAGCGTGAAGGTGTGGGCATTACCCGGTGCGGTGAATGAAGCGCGAGCAAAATCATCGTCGGTCACTTGCGAAGTCCAGATATAACCCAAACGAACGGGCATCATCAGGCCGGCGTACTCTCCGGCGATTTTGACTTGGTGTTGATCTTTCCAGTGCTGCTCGAGATCGGGGGCGTCGGCCGCGATAACAGTGCCACCGCTACGTGAAAGCGTGCCGTCTAACGTGACGTGTTCAACTCGCGAGTACTGCGTCCAAACGTATTCCAGGTAAGAGGTCCAAGCCGTTCCGTACTTGTGTGAAGCACCCAAAGTGACGGCCTGAGGCAGCGTCGTTTTAACCGTAGCATCATTTTCGTCGATGGCTTGGTCGGTCGCGGGCGTATTGACTTGCCCGCCGAATTTACCTTTCAAGACCAAATCGGTTTGCCCACGGTAGGTCAAACCTACTTTAGTGTTTTCGTTGATGTCGTATTGAGCGCCGATTTTGTAGCTCAAATAGTCTTGGCCTTTTAAGTCTTTAACTTGTGCGTTGATAATTGCGTTAGTGGGCGCGGCCGGGTTTCGTTGAATGAACGAAAAGCTTCCATCGGTCATCAACACGCGGTATGCGAGACCAACTTTGAGGCCCGGCATCACGCGATAAGCAGCGCCACCGGCCACTTCAATCACGGTGAGATCGGTTTCGGCACTGTTGCCTTCGACGTTGCCCACTTTTACGTTTTCGAACTTCGCTTGGCTTCCGGCCGAGCTATAAACGCCAAAACCGAAACCCATTTTCTCATCCGTCGTGATGCCGTAGAAAACGCCGAAAGGTGTTAGGAGTTTTTTGTCGGACTCGCTCGCTCCACCCGTATTATCGATCGGACCTTTGAACTGGGATTGCAAACCGGTCAGGTTGGCGTCGACGCCCATGCCGATTTTTTCCGACACGAGACCGGCCGGGTTAAAGTACAAAGATTGCGGGCCTTGGATATAAGGAGAAGCGATACCCGCGACACCGGCCGTACGGCCACCAAACATAATTGCTTTTTCGTAACCGGCGGCGAACGCCGAGTTGGCCGCGAACAAAGCCGCGACGAGTGGAATGCGTAAAAATCTATTCATAAAACCCCCTGTAGATTCATTTTGTATGAGTCACAGAAGAATTAAATACCAAGCCCGGGCGTCCCGACAATCATAAAGAACAAAGACTCTTCACTCGCGTCATCAACCGGGGCCCAAAAATAAAAAAGGCCACCGAATTCGGAAGCCTTTTCTAATAACCGTTATTTTGTCAGTGAAGCGGTTCTCGCCGCTGAACCAGTATCAAACGGCTCTCGCCGCTGAACCAATACGAAGCGGTGAAGGGGACTAGAAGTAACCTTCGTCGTCATCGCCTTCAACTTCGTCGTCATCGGCTTCGATGTCGGCGTCGTCGTCGAAAGTCTCAACTTCGGTCTCGGTGAAACCATCATCTTCAGCTTCGTCTTCGGCTTTGTCGTCGTCTTCCATCGATTCGCTCATCGATTCGAAATCGCCGCTTTCTTCGTCGTCCATGGCCGGAGCTTTAGCGTAAGGATTGATCGCGGCACCGGCGGCGGCACCTACGACAGCACCGGCAATTGCGGCGCCGGCGAGTTTAGTTTTGCTGGTTTTGCCCTTTGCGGCCTTGGGAGCTGCGGCTTTTTTAGTGGCGGCGGCTTTCTTCGGCGCGGCGACTTTTTTAGTGGCGGCCTTTTTGGACGCGGGAGCGGCTTTCTTAGTCGCCTTCTTCGCGGTTTTTTTGGTCGCTTTTTTTGCGGCCTTCGGGGCAGCTTTTTTAGCCGACTTTGCCGGAGCAGCCTTTTTAGATGCCGATTTCGCCGGAGCGGCTTTTTTGGTGGCCTTCTTCGTCGCTTTTTTTGCTTTATTCTTTTTCGCCATTTCAGAACTCCCGTTAAATAAAACCGTTGCACGAACCCGTGTCAGAAAAAAGTAATGGCGCTCGGATTCTTAGTCTACAAATTTGTATTTCAAGTCGGGAAAAGGGGAGAATTGCGCGAGGCATCAATCAAGGGTCCGGAGTGTCCGGCGAGTGGCTTTCGCGAATACGGGGAGGGAGTAAAGCACAAAAAAAGAAACCCAGGTGAGAGGACCTGGGTTTCTGATCGTCGAGGCCAAGATTTCTCTGACCTCAACAAAGACTTATAAATTTTAAGATTAACCTTTGATCAAAGACAGGGCCGCGTTGCTAGTCTGGTTGGCTTGCGAAAGAGCGGCGGTCGACGCTTGCAACATGATCGAGTTGCGGGTCAATTCCGACGATGCGTTAGCCATATCCGTGTCGCGGATACGCGAGTTAGCAGCGGACATGTTCTCTTCGAAAACACCCAAGTTCTGAGTGGTCGAGAGCAAACGGTTCTGAAGGGCACCAAGGTTTGAACGCATGCCGTTCACGCCTTCTTGTGCTTTATCCAGATTTTCTAAAGACATCTGAGCGCCTTCTTTAGTCGTGTAATCTGCGCTAGCGAGGCCCAAAGAATCTAAGGTCGCAACGTTTTGCGAAGCATCGAACGAAATACGATCTTCGTTTTCGCTGTTGAAGATACCGACTTGGAAGTCGAAAGTGGGAGTCGAACCATCCAGCAGCTTGGTCTTTCCCCAAGTAGTGACTGCGGCGATACGATTCAATTCTGACTTAAGCTGTTGAACTTCCTTATCTACGAAACCGCGTTCGACGTTCGAAACGGTATCAGAAGAAGCTTGGATGCCCAATTCACGCATACGTACGATGATGTTTCCGATTTCGTTCAAACCACCTTCAGCAGTTTGTACCATCGAGATACCATCGTTCGCGTTGCGGTTAGCTTGGCGAGTCGAGCGGATTTGTGCTTTCAAGTTTTCGCTGATGGCCAAACCGGCGGCGTCATCGGCAGACTTGTTGATGCGCGATCCTGAAGCCAATTTGGCTAAAGAGTCGGCGATATTAGATTGGCTGCCCGACAAATTTCTTTGTGCGTTGACGGCCGCGATGTTTGTTGAAATACGCATTCCCATTGTAAAATTCCTTCGTTAAAAATTGTTAAGTGTCATTCAAATTACCTCCGTGTTTGTTTTCCCTCGAAAGGGCTCGGCATCCAGGCCTAAAACATATTTACTAAAAAAAAGGGTACTATAAACTTACCTCTCTAAGTTTCCTTGTACGACTCAGTCGTCCTTGATCCTCCTTCTTTCTTCTCCCGCGAGCTTCCGCTCGAGCGGTTGTGAGTGTTTCTTAGTTTCTTATAGCCGCTTCGCTTTGGGCGTGTGGCTTACAACAAACTTTTCGGGCGCGGCCACTGTTTCTTGACAGGCCTTCAGTCTAAAAGAATCGTTTACTGTGTAAAGTTGGCCGTAAGGTGGAGTGCCTATCGTCGGGGAAGGGATGAATGTCGTGGGGCTCAAAGTCTTGATAGACGCGGCTTTCAGCCTGTTTGCGAGGCCAGTCCGGCGACGTTAGGCTTGAAAAAATTCCGTCAGTTTTTCTGCGACCCACTCGGGTTCGTCTTCTTGTAAATGATGTCCGCCACCGACGTGCACCAGGCTCTCCGCCTTTGGTAGTGCGGTTTCCAGGTCATCGATGACTTTGCGATCCACCAAACGATCGTTCGAGCCCCAGAGAATTAAAACTGAAGTTTTAAAATCTTTGAGGCTTGAGATTAAGCGAGCATCGCGAATCGCAGCGGTGGCCATCAAAAAACTGCGCACGGCTTTCGGACTGCGGCCGTAGGTCGCGAACGTTTCTTCAACCCGGTCTTTGTCGACACGGTCGCGGCGGCTTACGGTGCGGCGATGGGCCCATGTCATGGCTTGCCGGCTAAGCATGAGCGCGGCCGGCCCCGCCAACCACGCAAGTTTCTCGAGCGGCAGGGGCATGAGTTTGGAACTCGTCGCGGGCGCGATGAGAGCGAGGCTCGTGACGCGATCGGGATTCTTAAGGGCAAACCACAACGCGATGTTCGCGCCCATCGAGTTTCCTACAATATATGTCTGCGCGATTTTCAATTTATCTAAGATCGCCACCAGCCGTTCGGATTGATCATCGAGTCCGTAGCCCGCACCGGGCGGTTTCGAACTTTGCCCGAATCCCGGTAGGTCGATGGCGGTCACCGTATACTTATTTAATATAAGAGGAATCAACCAACGCCAGCAAAACAAGTTGGCGCCGATTCCGTGGAGCAATAACAGGTGTGGACCGCCGCCGGATTGGTGATAGCGGATCTGCCATTCGCCCAGGTCGAGCGTCTGGGTTTTAAAATCGGCGAAAGGAAGAAACTCTTGTGGTCCGAGCCGTCGCCAAAGCCAGTAGGAAAAAAGCAGGACGAAAACGGCGAGCGCGGTCAAGCCGGCGTAAACGTAAACCTGGTTCAATCAATCTCGCAAAAACGGCAGAAGGCCACTTTACCGGTCAGTTCGTAATTGCGTTCTTGCGCGGCCTTCATGTGTTTGTCGGCTTCGTAGCCGATGGTGCAAGATTTTGTCGCAGGTGCGAAGTGGCTGCACTGTTCGCAGTAATGAATTACGGTAAGCTCCCGGTAATCGCGCGGATGGATCGAATCCAAGATGAGGGCGCGGCGGCGGGAGGGGGTCGGGTTTCGCATGGACATTGACAATCCTTAATAAAACTCCAAATTGAACAGGTCATAACGAGAGGTCAAGGGAACTATGAACGACATTGAGAAAATGACCCAAAAAAGCCAAGAAGCGATGCAAGCCTCGGCCAAGTTGGCCGAGGCCCGGCACCATTCCGCGGTCGAAACCGAACATTTAATTTACGAAGTGCTCCGCCAAGACGACGGCATCGTCCCGCGTGTTTTATCGCGCATGGATGTTTCCGTAAAAGATTTACTCCAAGATTTTGAAGCGCGTTTGAAGTCGATGCCGACGATCACCGGTTCGGGCGTTCGCGTGGTCGCGGGTCAAGGTCTGCAACGTGTGTTTAGCGAAGCCGAGAAAATCGCCAAGGCAATGGGCGACGCTTACATCTCAACCGAACACTTCATGCTCGGCGCCTTGCGCGCCGGTAATTCAGATACGCAACGTATCTTTGATAAAAACCGCGTAAAGGCCGAAGCTTTTCAGACAACCTTGAATGATCTTCGCGGCGGTCAAAAAATAACCGACGATTCGCCGGAAGGTAAGTTCGACGTGCTCTCTAAGTACGCGCGCGACTTAACCGAACTCGCGGCGCAGGGAAAGCTCGATCCCGTCATCGGCCGTGAGGAAGAAATCCGCCGCGTGGTCCAGGTACTTTCCCGCCGCACAAAAAACAACCCCGTTCTCATCGGTGAGCCGGGCGTGGGTAAAACCGCGATCGCCGAAGGTTTAGCGTTAAGGATCACCAACCGCGACGTTCCGGAAGTGCTGCTTGATAAAAAATTGATGTCGCTCGATTTGAGCTCACTGATCGCGGGCGCGAAATACCGCGGCGAATTCGAGGACCGTTTGAAAGCGGTCGTCAAAGAAGTGACCGGCAGTGACGGGCAAATCATTCTGTTCATCGACGAGATCCACACGTTGGTAGGCGCCGGCAAAGGCGAAGGCGCGATGGACGCGGGCCAAATTCTTAAACCGGCGCTCGCGCGCGGCGAATTGCGCTGCATCGGCGCGACCACGATGGACGAGTACCGCCAATACATCGAAAAAGACAAAGCGCTCGAGCGAAGATTTCAAACCGTGTTCGTGGGCGAACCTTCGGTCAACGATGCGATCACCATTATGCGCGGCCTGAAAGAGAAGTACGAAGTGCATCACGGCGTGCGCGTGACCGATTCGGCCCTGGTGTCCGCGGTGAAACTCTCGCAACGTTACATCACCAACCGTTTCCTGCCCGACAAAGCCATCGACTTGGTCGACGAAGCCGCGTCCCGTCTCAGCATCGAGATCAATAGCGTGCCCACGTCGATCGACGAGATCCAGCGCAAGGTCATGCAATTGCAAATCGAGCGCGAGGCACTGCTCAAAGAAAAAGACACCCATGCGCGCGAGCGTTTAGCCGCCGTCGACCGTGAAGTTGAAGAACTCAACCAAAAAAACTCCGGCCAGCGCGCCCAGTGGGAAGACGAGAAGCGCGAGATCCAAGCTTTGAAAAAAGCGAAGCAAGATTTGGAAACCGCGCGCGTCGACGTCGAACGCGCCGAGCGCGAAGGCAATCTCGGCCGCGCGGCCGAGCTGAAGTACGGCCGTTTGCCCGAACTCGAAAAACTTTTGACCGAGCTTAACGCCCGCGTGCAAAAGCGGCAAAACCGCATGCTCAAGGAAGAAGTCGGCCCCGAAGAAATCGCCGAAGTCGTCGCCAAGTGGACGGGCATTCCGGTCAGCAAAATGTTAGAAAGCGAAACGCAAAAACTATTGCACCTTGAAGAACATTTGCGTGAACGGGTCAAAGGCCAAGACCACGCGTTGACCGCCGTGGCCGACGCCATCCGCCGCGCCCGCGCCGAAATTTCCGATCCCAACCGGCCCATCGGTTCGTTTATCTTTCTCGGACCCACGGGCGTCGGGAAAACCGAAACCGCGAAGGCCCTGGCCGAATTTATGTTCGATACCGAAGAGGCCGTCACCCGCATCGACATGTCCGAGTATATGGAGAAGCACTCTGTCTCGCGCTTGATCGGCGCGCCCCCCGGCTACGTCGGCTACGAAGAAGGCGGGCAGTTGACCGAGCGCGTACGGCGCCGGCCTTACAGCGTGATCTTGCTCGACGAGATCGAGAAGGCACATCCCGAAGTGTTTAATGTTTTGTTGCAGGTGCTCGACGACGGCCGTTTGACCGACGGGCAGGGGCGCACCGTTGATTTTAAAAATACGGTTTTGATCATGACGTCCAACGTCGGGTCGCAAGCCTTGCTCGACGACAAGATGAAACCCGAAAAACGCGAAGCCGCGGTGATGGAAGCTTTGCGCGCGCATTTCCGGCCCGAGTTTTTGAATCGCATCGACGAGACCGTGATCTTCAATCAATTGGGGCAAGAACAGCTCAATTCGATCGTCACCGTGCAACTCGCGCAAGTCGCAAAACGTTTGCTTGAAAAGCGAATCCAGCTCGACTTCAGCGAGGAAGCAACGGCTTGGCTCGGTAAAAAAGGCTTCGATCCGGTTTACGGCGCGCGACCGCTCAAGCGCGTGATCCAGCAAGAAGTTCTGAATCCGTTAGCCAAGAAAATTTTAGACCGCACGGTAAACCCGGGCGACAAAATCAAGGTCTCCCTTAACGGGCAGGCTTTAGAATTCAAAGCTTAAGGTGACGTCACCTCATAACAGGTCACCTGACCGGGCGGGACCGGCGCGCGGCGATTGGGCCACGGTGAGGTCCCTCGGCGCTCACTTATGGCCGCCCGGGCACGCCGATCTCAAGGCGCGCGTCGTTTTCGCGATGCTTGCGCTCATCGCGGCGAAAGGCGTTAACGTTTACGTTCCGTTTCTTTACAAGGGCGCGGTCGACGCGCTTTCGGCAAAGCCTGAAATCATTATGCCCGTGGGCTTGATTGTCGGGTACGGACTCGCGCGCATTCTGCAGCAATCCTTCGGCGAATTGCGCGACTTCATTTTCGCGCGCGTCTCGCAGCACGCGCAGCGAACCGTGGCGCTCGAAACTTTTCGCCACCTTCATGAGCTATCCCTGGCGTTTCACCTCGACCGGCAGACCGGCGGGCTGTCGCGGGTCATCGAACGCGGTACGCGCGCGATACAATCCGTTTTAAGCTTCATGCTTTTCAACATTATCCCGACGTTAATTGAAATCTTGCTCGTGTCGGGAATTTTGTATTTCAAGTTCGGCTGGTTTTACGCCGCCGTGACGCTTGGGATGATCGCGATCTATATTACGTTCACCTTCAACGTGACCAATTGGCGAACCAAATACCGGCGTTCGATGAACGAACGTGACACCGAAGCGAACACGAAGGCGATCGATTCGCTCCTCAACTTCGAAACCGTTAAGTATTTCGTCAACGAAGAGCATGAGTATGGGCGTTACGATGCGTCGCTTACGCAATACCAAACGGCCGCGCTAAAAAGCCAATCCAGCTTGTCGATGCTTAACATCGGTCAAGGGTTGATCATCGGGTCGGGGCTCATCGCGGTGATGTGGATGGCCGCGCAAGGCGTGCAGACGGGGGCCCTCTCGGTCGGTGACTTTGTGTTGGTGAACACCTTGCTGCTGCAACTCTTCCTGCCGCTCAATTTTCTTGGTTGGGTGTACCGGGAGATTAGCCAAGGTCTCATCGACATGGAGAAGATGTTCGAGCTGATCCGGGTCAACGCCGAGGTCAGCGATGCGCCGTCGGCGAGCGCGTTAACCACCCGGGAGTGGACGGTTGAATTCGATCACGTGAACTTCTCGTATAATCCCGACCGGCAGATTCTTCGTGACGTTAGTTTTAAAATTCCCGCCGGGCAAACGGTGGCGGTGGTCGGGCCGAGCGGGTCGGGCAAGTCGACCTTAGCGCGTTTGCTTTTCCGCTTTTACGACGTCCATTCGGGCGCGATCCGCATCGGGGGTCACGACTTGCGCGAGGTCACGCAAAAATCTTTGCGGCAAGCGATCGGGATCGTTCCGCAGGACACGGTGCTCTTTAACGATTCGATCGGCTACAATATCCGCTACGGCAAGCCCGGCGCGGGCGATGAGGCGGTCGTCGAAGCGGCGAAACTTTCGCAAATCCACAACTTCGTCGAAAGCCTGCCGCGCAAGTACGATACGCCCGTGGGCGAACGTGGGTTAAAATTGTCGGGTGGCGAAAAACAACGAGTCGCGATCGCACGCACGATCTTAAAGAATCCACCGGTCCTTATGCTGGATGAAGCGACCTCGGCGCTCGACTCGCACACCGAAAAAGAAATTCAGGCCTCGCTCCGGGAAGTTTCGCGCAATCGCACGACGCTGGTCATCGCCCACCGGCTCTCGACGATCGTCGACGCCGACGAGATCTTAGTGCTCAAACAGGGATCCATCGTTGAACGCGGACGTCACCAAGACTTGCTGAAACTGCAAGGTGAGTACGCCGCGATGTGGAGGAAACAACAAGAAGCGCGCGAGATCGAGAAGAAGCTCGAGGCGCTTACAGAATAAGCGACCGGAATAAGCAACCGGATTAATGCGAATCCGTCGATGGTGTGCTCGTATCCGAAAAAACGCCGCTTCCGGGATCGGCCGCGTCCGGCCCGCCGATGGCGCCCTGCGCGAGACTGGTGGTCATGGCGTTATCCTTAGTGGAGTCCCTGTCTTCGTAGATTTCGTCATGCCGGGCGGCCATGCCTTTCCGGTTCAGCTGATTCATTTTCTTTTCCACGGTTTTTTGGACCGCGACCCGGCGCAGATCGATTTTGATCGGTTGCTCGGCGCGCGTTCGGGCTTCGGTCGCAAGATCGGCCGCGGTGGGCACCATTCCCGGCTCGATTTCGCCGCCAGCTAAAATGTGCGCGGCTAACTCTTCAAACTTCGGCACCATCAGCGGACCGAAAACGTTACCGGGATACCACCACAGAAAAAAGTTTTCGCGTAAATCGGTTTCCGAAGGTTCACGCTCGAACGTCAGCGTAAGTGGTTTCAAATTGGGATTCGCGGCGCGTGCGCGCATAAATTTTTGGTACTCTTTGTTGGCCGAGGGTTGCACGGGCTCGGGCCCGGAAGAAGTTCCGTCGAACGCTTGCAACCATTTAAGGCAAGCGTCGACGGTCGTCGCGTGAGTGTTTGCTTCCGACGTGGAAACGAGGAACAACATTAGGAATGTGGTGTAAATTTTCTTGCTCAGTACCATGCTTGATCCTTCCAAAGGGCGAAGGCGGAACAATGCAAAAGTCTATCCACCCGCTTGACGCGAGAGTCCAAGCGAGAGTACTTTGCACGTCACGAGGTCAATATAATGTTTTCGGGAATCGTCGAGACGACAGCTACCATCACCGCGGTTCGCGAACGAGACGGTGTTCTCGAATGCACTATTCAAAGACCGGTGAACTTCGACGACGTCGGCACGGGCGACAGCATCGCGATCGACGGCGTTTGCCTGACGCTTGAAAAATTCGACTCCGAAAATCTGACTTTCGCACTCGGCCCCGAGACTCTCAAAGTGACCGGTTGGAATGGCGCCACCGCCCTCGGCAAAAAAGTAAACCTTGAACGTTCGTTGAGATTGAACGATCGCATCCACGGACATCTCGTTACCGGGCACGTCGATGCGGTCGCGCAAGTTCGCGAAACCGAACGCGAGGGTGAGACCCTCCGCCTCGCGATCTCGATTCCCGAAGCGCTCGCGCCCTACATCTGGCCCAAAGGCAGCATCACCGTGAACGGAGTAAGTCTCACCGTAAACGTCGTTCGAGACGGTGAATTTCAAGTTTGGTTGATTCCTGAAACTTTGAAGCGTACCAACCTCGGTCTGCTCGAGAAGAATTTGAACGTAAATTTAGAAATCGACAACATGGCCCGCGGGCTCGTGCACGTTGTGCAAACGCTGCGCGCGAAAGAAAATCAAATATGAGTCTGAATCCCATTCCCGAACTGATCGAAGACATCAAATCCGGTAAGCCGGTCATCTTAGTCGACGACGAAGACCGCGAAAACGAAGGCGACCTCATCGTCGCCGCCGATTACATCACTCCGCAATTGATCAACTTCATGGCCACCGAAGCGCGGGGTCTCATCTGTCTTTCGCTCACGAACGAGCAGATCCAAAGACTCGAACTGCCGCTCATGACCAAAGACGAAAATAACCGTGCGCCCCTGCGCACGGCGTTCACCGTCAGCATCGAAGCGGCCAAAGGTGTTTCGACCGGCATCTCGGCGGCCGACCGGGCGCTCACGATTAAAGTTGCCGCCAATCCCTCCGCCGGCCCAGAAGACGTCATCGTACCCGGGCATATCTTCCCGATCCGCGCGCAAAACGGCGGCGTGCTCAAGCGCGCGGGTCATACCGAGGCGAGCGTTGATCTCGCCCGCATGGCGGGTTTGAATCCGGCCGCGGTCATTTGTGAAATCATGAACCCCGACGGCACGATGGCGCGCATGGGGCAGTTGATCGAGTTCGCCAAGAAACATAACGTTAAGATCGGCACGATCGAATCGCTCATCCGCTACCGGGTGCAAAACGAAACTTACGTCGTCGAACGCGCTTCGGCCCAGATCCCGTCTCGTTTCGGCAAAGGTTTTAAGATTCGCGTTTTTGAGAATGCTCTCGACGGCCGTGAGCACGTAGCCATGGTCAAGGGTGACATCGATTCCGACAAACCGGTTTTGGTGCGCGTTCACTCCGAATGCATCATGGGTGACGTTTTCAAAAGCCGGCGTACGCGCTCGGGAGACTATCTCGAATCGTCGATGAAACTCATCGACGAGGAAGGTGCCGGCGTCCTCATCTATCTCCGGCTCGAAGAAATGAACCACCGCCTGCGCCAACGGGTACAAAGTTATCATCAATTAGATCAAGGTGAGGCGCCCACCGAAGAAATCAAAAAGGTTTTTCGTTCCGACGACCGTGATTACGGCATCGGCGCGCAAATTCTGCGTGCCCTTGGCGTGCGCAAGATCCGCCTGATCACGAACAGCCACGCCAAACGCGTCGGCCTTAAAGGGTACGGACTCGAGATCGTCGACGAAGTGGCATTGCCCATCGACACCGAGCCGCTACTCGACCACGAGTTGGAGGACTAAATGTTTCTGCAAGGTAAAATGGAAATTCAATCCCGCTGGAAAATCGGCATCGTGACTTCGCGCTTCAACACCGAAATCACCGAGCGTCTCGAAACCGGCTGTTACGAGCGCTTGCTCGAGCTGGGTTTAAAGCCCGAACAAATCACGCGCGTTCGCGTGCCCGGCGCGGTCGAGATCGCGCTGGCCGCCCGCAAATTGATCGATCGCGCGCACGACGGCGTGATCGCGCTCGGCGCCGTGATCCAAGGCGATACCAAACATTTCGATTACGTGTGCAATTCGGTTGAGCGAGGCTGTACCCAAGTTATGCTCGACACCATGAAGCCCGTGATCTTCGGCGTTTTGACCACCAACGATGAACGCCAAGCCGAAGAACGTATCGGGGGGTCACACGGTCATAAGGGCCGCGACGCCGCCGACACCGTCGTCGAGATGTTAAATTTAATGGACATGATCTAAGGACAACATTTGAGTCCCTTAAGCGAAAGCGACAACGAGATTGAGAGCGGTCCCGTCGAGGGACGCAAGCGCCGCCGCGAGTTAGGCCTCGTCTTCTTCCTCGCGGTATTATTCTTGGTGTTGACCGCGATCGAATTCAAGCTGTTCGGCATGAGTCAGCAGTTGCCCTTCGCCCACTCGATCTTTTTCTTAGGGCTGGTCAACTTCAACATCATCTTGTTCTTGTTGCTGTTCTTCCTGATCTTCCGCAACGTCGTTAAGATTTTTGCCGAGCGGCAATCCGGACTGACGGGCAAAACTTTAAAAGCCAAACTGATCGCCGCCTTCGTCACGTTTAGTTTTATCCCGACCGCTCTCATGTTCATCGTGTCGGTCTTCTACATCAATAACAGCTTCGACAAATGGTTCTCCGAAAAAATGGCGGGCGTATTAAAGAGCTCGCTCGAAGTGACGAACGCGTATTATTTGTCGGCAAAGCGAAAGAACTATCACTTCGCCGAGCGCGTCGCGACCGAGCTGCGCGGCACCCAAAGTTCCGACTGGAGCCGGCGTTTGCCGGACTTGCGCGAGCGTTACTCCCTCGACGCGGTTGAATATTATCCTTCGCTGTTCGGCCAACGCATTGTTAGCGTGAGTCCGGATGAGGCCTTACCCGAAGTGCCACCGCTCTCCCTCGAACTGCTTGAGCGCGGAATCGAGGACCGCAACGAAGCGTCGACCATCCACCAATTTGAAAACGGCAATCTCGTGCGGGTGATCTTTCCCGTCGGTAAAAATAAAGAAGCAGGGGCGGTGGTGGTCAGCACGTTTATCCCGCTTTCGCTCATCGCCAAGATGGACGACATCGCGGCGGCTTACGAAGATTTCCGCGACATCAATCCGCTCGAGGGACCGATAAAATCGATCTATCTGATCATCTTGGTTCTCATGACCTTAACGATCATGCTGGGGGCGACCTGGTTCGGTTTTTACTTGGCGAGGCAGTTGTCCGTGCCGCTGGAAGAGCTGGGCCAAGCGGCTCAGCGGGTCGCTAACCGCGATTACCAAGTGGTCAAGCTTACCTCGGGATCGCGCGAGATCAACGAACTCGTTCTGCACTTCAACCAAATGACCAACACGATCGAAACTTCCGAGCGCGAAGTTTCGGAAGCCAATATAAACTTGCGCAATACGCTCAGCCGGCTCGATGAGCACTCACGGTACATCGAAGTCATCCTGTCGACGGTGAGTACAGGCGTGGTGTCGCTCGATCCCGACGGGCGGATCACTGTCGCTAACCGGCACGCCTCAAAATTGCTCGAGACCCCGCCGGTCAAATTGCTCGGCAAAAATATCGCCGACGTGCTCGACCAAGAATATTTGCAGATTCTTGAGAACATGATCGAGCAGATGAAAAGCCATAAGGCCGAAAGCATCCAGCGCGAAGTTCGCATCCAGATCCGCGGCCGCTCGATTCCGCTGCAGATGACGCTTTCCTTTCTTTACGACGACAATCAACAAGAGCTCGGCAAAGTTTTGGTCTTCGACGATCTTACCGCCGTGCTGGGTGCGCAGCGTGCGGCCGCGTGGACAGAGGTCGCCCGCCGGATCGCCCACGAAATCAAAAATCCCCTTACGCCCATCAAGCTTTCCGCCGAGCGGCTCGAAAAAAAGTTCGGTGCGCAGATCCAAGACCCCGCGTTCAAAGAATGCGTGCGCGTAATCGTCAATCAAGTCGACTCGCTTAAAAATCTCGTCAACGAGTTCAACCAATTCGCGCGGCTGCCGAAATCGCAGCCCACGCCCGGTAAACTGAACCAAGCGATCAGCGATAGCCTGGTGCTTTTCCGCAACTCAGGGCGGGGCGAGGTTGTGGATTTTACGCCCGACGAAGCGTTGCCGAGCTTCTTTTTCGATCCCGACCAGATGAACCGCATTATCCATAACCTGGTGGATAACGCCCTCGCGGCGGTGGTCGGGCGGCCGAACCCCAAAGTTGTCATTAGCACGCACTATGATAGTGTTCTGAAAATCGCCCGCATCGAGGTGGAAGACAACGGCCCGGGGATTCCCGCGCAACTGCGCGAACGCATCTTCGAACCCTACATCACCACCAAAGTGAACGGCACGGGCCTCGGGCTCGCCATCGTCAAACGGATGGTCGAAGATCACCAAGGCTTTATCCGGGCGTATTCGGTCACCGAAGCCGAGTCGCCGGAAGCGCAGACCCAAACGCGGTTCGTGATCGAGTTGCCGGTGGTCGAAACGTTGAAAACCGAATCACGCAGCCGGCTCGGCCCGAAAACCACGGGCAAAGGCCCTGGGGAGAACTACACATGAAGAACTCAACCAAAATTTTGATCATCGATGACGAACGCGCCATCGTCGAAGTGCTCGCGGCTTCGCTGAAAGATGACGGCTTCATCGTCGACACGGCGTTCAGCGGACGCCAGGGTTTACAAAAGATTCGCGAATTTTCGCCCGACATCGTCTTGCAAGATATCTGGATGCCCGGCGATCTCGACGGTTTGCAAGTGCTCGAAGAGGTCAAGAAGGGCGGTTATCCCGATTGCCAGTTCATCATCATGTCGGGTCACGGCACGATTGAAACCGCCGTACGCGCGGTAAAGAACGGCGCTTGGGACTTCGTCGAAAAACCGCTTTCGATGGACAAGATCACGATCCTCATCGCGAACATTTTGAATTTCAAGCGCGAGCAGGCCGAGAAGAACGCGTTACTGACACGTCTCCGTAAAAACATCGCCCTCGTCGGTGAGAGCCCCGTCATGGTCTCGCTCAAACAAATGATCAGCCGGGTCGCCACGAGCCCCGCGTGGATTTTGATCACCGGCGAGAACGGCACGGGCAAAGAGCTCGTCGCGCAAAACATCCACTACCTGAGTCACCGTGCGGGTAATCCGCTCGTCGAGGTCAATTGCGCCGCGATCCCGGGCGAGCTGATCGAAAGCGAACTTTTCGGTTACGAGAAAGGCGCCTTCACCGGCGCGGATCGCGCTAAAAAAGGTAAATTTGATTTCGCCAACGGCGGGACCTTGTTCTTGGACGAAATCGGTGACATGAGCCTCGAGGCCCAGGCCAAAATCCTACGCATCTTGCAAGAGCGCAAATTCTACCGCGTCGGCGGCAACGAGCCGATCGAAGTCGACGTACGCGTGATCGCGGCGACCAACAAAAATTTAGAAGAAGAGATCAAAGCCGGCCGTTTCCGCGAAGACTTGTACTACCGTTTGAACGTCGTGCCCCTGCGCGTGGCTCCGTTACGGCAGCGTCGCGAAGATATCTCGACGCTCATCGATTATTTCGGCGATCAGTTCCTTCGCAACAACGGCTACAAGCGCAAAACCTTCTCCCCCGCCGCGGTCGAAAAGATGCAAGGTCACGTGTGGCCCGGGAACGTGCGCGAATTGCGTAATTTCGTGGAACGCATTTATATCCTTACGCCCGGCGATGACGTCGACATTCAAGATTTGAAATTCGCCGGTTTGACCGAAAGCCCCGGCAGCCCCGGCGATAGCGAACTACTCACGTTCCGCGAAGCCCGCGCGCATTTCGAAAAAGAATTTTTGATCCAAAAGATCGAAGAGAACCAAGGCAATATCTCCAAAACGGCCGAGAGCATCGGGCTCGAACGCAGCTATCTCCATCGCAAAATTAAATCGTACGGCATCGAGGTTTCCTAATGAAATGGTCCACCGGTTATTTATTCACCCTTCGCGAAGCACCCACGGACGCCGAGATCCCCAGCCACATTCTGATGGTGCGGGGAGGGTACATGCGCAAACTCGCGCCCGGTATTTTCACCTACGGACCGCTCTTGCTCCGTGCGCTTCGTAAATTCGAAGGCATCGTGCGCGACGAGCTGAACAAGCGCGGCGCGATCGAAATCCTGATGCCGATGGTACAACCGCGCGAACTTTGGGAAGAGACCAACCGCTGGACCGAAATGGGTGACGGCTTGCAAAAGCTCAAGAACCGCAACGGTCACGATTTCTGCTTGGGCGCCACGCACGAAGAAGTCGTCACCGATTTCGTTCGCAGCGATGTGAAGTCTTACCGTGATTTGCCCGTGAATCTTTACCAGGTTCAGACAAAATTCCGTGACGAAATCCGCCCGCGCTTCGGTCTCATGCGCGGCCGCGAGTTCATTATGAAAGATGCCTACTCGTTCGACATCGACAACGAAGGCGCGCAAAAATCTTACAAGCTCATGTTCGAAGCCTACTCCGCGATCTTCTCGCGCCTCGGCGCCAACTTCCGTGTCGTGCAAGCCGACAGCGGCAACATCGGCGGTAACCAATCCCAAGAATTCCACATCCTAGCCGACAGCGGTGAGGATCAACTATTCGTCAGCGAAGAAAGCGATTTCGCCGCGAACAGCGAAGTTTGCCCCGCGATCGATTCGTGGGTCGCGAAGCCCCCGGTCGACGAACTGCCCACGGAAGAATTCGCGACACCCGGTTTAAAAACGATCGACGAGCTCGCTAAATCTTTAAAGATGAAGCCCAACCAGCTCGTTAAAACGCTTTTCTTTAGCGCGAGCGATGATCCCAAAGTAATCAAGCCGATCGCGGTCGTTTTGCGCGGCGGCGACGAAGTGAATCCGATCAAGCTCAAGAATCACTTCAAGCTCGCGAACGCACCCGCGCTTCTGAACGACGAAGAGGTTGTGAAGGCCACCGGCGCAAGCCCCGGCAGCTGCGGGCCCGTTGGCTTAAAGATCCCGGTGATCATGGACAACGGCATGCAGAAGAAACAAAACTACATCGTCGGCGCGAACAAAGACGGCTTCCACCTTAAAAACGTCAACCACGGACGCGACTTCACGCCCACGGCCTTCGCCGATTTGCGCATGACCAAAGAGGGCGACGCGAGCCCCGACGGCAAAGGCAAACTCAAAGCCTACCGCGGGATCGAAGTCGGTCACATCTTTTACCTCGGCACCAAATATTCTGCGAAGATGGACGCTAAATATCTAGCGCAAGATCAATCGCAACGCCCGATCGAAATGGGTTGCTACGGCATCGGCGTCAGCCGCACGGTCCAAGCGGTGATCGAGCAAAACCACGACAAGGACGGCATCATCTGGCCGGTCAGCATCGCACCTTTCCACGTGCACCTGTGCGTGCTTGATCCCGACAACGCCGAAGTGATGGAGCTCGCGAACCGCTACTACGCGGAATTGAATGAGCGCGGGATCGAAGTCCTGATGGACGACCGCACCGAGCGTCCCGGTGTAAAATTCAAAGATGCCGATTTACTCGGGATGCCGATGCGGGTAAACCTCGGCGCGCGTGGTCTGCAAGCGGGAGAGGTTGAATTGATCGACCGCAAAACGAAGAACCTCGAGAAAGTGCAGCCGGGCGCTACGGTCGAAAAGATCCAGGCCTGGTTCAAAGAGCAAATGAAGAAGGACGCAAAGAATTGAAGGCGAGTCTTACCAATCCTATTTTTGTAGCCCTCGACGTCGACACCGCCGATCAAGCCATCGAGCTTATCCGGCAAACCCGTGCGTTCGTGGGCGGCTTCAAAGTCGGCCCGCGGCTCGCACTTCGCTTCGGCGAACCTCTCCTTAAAGAAATTGCCCGGCACGGTTCGATGTTCGTCGATAACAAGTATTTCGATATTCCGAACACGATGCTCTCGGCCGTGCGCGCGAGTTTCGAAGTGGGCGCGACGTTTTGCACCGTGCACGCGTTAGCGGGTAGGGAAGCGCTCTCGCAGTTGGCGGAGCTTGAAGCCGAGCTCTGTAAGATTCGTCCGTTCCGTATTCTGGCGATCACCGTGCTGACTAGTTTTAAACAAGACACTTTACCACCGATGCTCACAAAAATTTCCATCGCCGAGCAGACTACGCAGCTCGCGAAGCTCGTCATCGACAGCGGTCTCTCGGGCCTCGTCTGCTCGCCCGACGAAGTCGAATCCTTACGCAAACTTTTTCCCGAGGCTTACCTCGTGACCCCGGGCGTACGCCTCAGTGGTGAAGACCGCGGCGACCAAAATCGCGTCTCTGATCCCGTGACCGCACTGAAGCGCGGCTCTTCCGCCCTCGTGGTCGGCCGTCCTATTTACGAATCCCTCGAACCTGCGAAAGCCGCTAAGTTTTATTATGAAGAAATTCAAAAAGCCTAATTCACGTACCGCCGGCACCCGCCCGGCACAGAACAAAAATTCGCGTCCCGCAAAGGGCGCCCGCGGCCCGCAACGGCCGCCGATCCGGCAAGCGCCGGCTCCGGGCCAACCGCCGAAAGGCCGCTGCGTCGTCGGCATTCACGCGGTTACCGAACTCCTCAAGGTCCGCCCGCGCGCCATCGAGGAACTCTGGATGCGCGAGAAATACAACGACAATGCCGAGCTGAACGCGCTCTTCGATTCGGCAAAGAATCTTAAGGTTCGCGTTCAAATGCAAAACCCCGCCGCCATGGATCGCATCATAGGTTCGCACCAAGGGGTGATGGCCTTCACCCAAGATGAACCCGAACTCGATTGGGAAATGCTTAAAAATGCTGAGACGGCCTGCCTCATCGCGCTTGATGAAGTCGAAGATCCCCACAATCTTGGTGCCGTATTAAGGACGGCGTGGTTGTTCGGCGCGAGCGGCGTTCTAACACCCGAACATCGCGCGGCGCACCTCTCACCGGCGGTCTCGAAGGTGGCGCAAGGCGCGGCCGAGCACATTCCCGTCAGCCGTGAAACCAACTTGCCGAGCCAACTCGAACAATTGAAGAAGTTGGGTTTCTGGGTCCTCGGCCTATCGCACGAAGCAAAACAAGATTTATTTACCTTTGAAGTACCCAAAAAAGTGGTCTGGGTGCTTGGCTCGGAATCCTCCGGTTTGCGAAAATCGGTGTCGGGCGCGTGCGATGATTTAATCCGTATTCCCCAAAGCGCGCCGGAGGCCAGCTACAACGTTAGCGTCGCGGGCGCCGTCGCCATGGCCGAGACTTTCCGCCAGCATTCCCTCCAAAAGTAAGCGCGGAATCCTGGCCTAAACCGTCTCGTAATGAGAATGTAGGGGCATCCGTTTGCGGCCTGTGTATAATTGAAGGCGAGTGAAAGCGCGCCCGATCGAAATTTTACTCGTTCTCGTCTTGACCGCAACGGCGGTCTTTTTAGGCTATCGTCATTTCATAGTTGAACCGCCGACTCAAGCGCCGGTCGCAAAAGCAAAGCGCGACGCCGCCGCTACGGAAAAGCGAACGACATTTTTTAACCGCACCGACCTCCTTCTCTATTTTAAAAATCAAGAGAGAGCCGAAATATTCGGCGAGCTCACGCCCGAGCAAAGAGATGTTCTTATCGCTTTGGTCAAAGGGCATTGCGGTCAAAACTACGATGCTGATTCGTGCGTGCACTACGTGATCGTTTGCGGGCGTCCATGTCTGGCTCACATCACCAATATCGAGCGCGCGCGTATGGCGTCGCACTATCAATTGCGACGCAAGCAACTTGGCTTACCCGAGTTGGAGTAAGCATGAATCGTGTGGCCTTTACATTCATACTACTCATATCCATTGCGTTCCCGGCCGTGCCGTCGACGGCTGCGGAAGCGGGTACGGGCAACTGCGATGCGAGCGAAAAAGGCTTCCTAAAGAAACTCGATCGAGCGCGAAGTTATTTTACGCCGACGCGGCCGGGTTGCGACGAAGCGGCGAAGGGCGTGGGCGAAAAGTGTAGCGTGCCCAGAGGACAGTTCTGCGAAGATTTTAAAGATCAGGCGGGGATTGAGGCTTTGGGCCGCACGGGCGGCCAAGGAACCGCGGATCCATCAAACGATATGGTCAAAAAAATGCTTCGCACCGCGAACTGTTACCGCGGGGTGAAAGCGTGCCTGAATCATGAGCTCGAGAAAATCGATAAAGCCTGCGGGAAGGTCGACACGTCTAAGCCGGCTACCGGCGCGTCCGGTGCGGGGGCTTCGGCACCGGGTGCTAAAGCCAAAGCCGGATCTAAACCTCCCGCCCCGGCGGTTCCGGCGGAAAAGGATAAGGACAATTCGCCGATGTTCGGCTTGTTCGCGAAGGTGGATCTCCGAGAGATTGGCGACTGCATGACCGCTCAGGGCGCGGAGCTTGAGGCAAAAGCCCGCGAAGTGTTCGCGACCTCGAACAAGACTAAAACTCCCGAGCAATTAGCGCGGGAGCAGCTAATCTGCCGTGATAAAACGAGCCGGGTTTGCGATTTAAATACCGACGGCACACAAAAAGCCGGTATCGCCGACGAAAAAAATCCGGAAGAAATGCGCGCTCGAGGGGCGACGCCCGCACTCGTGGGCGACGCATGCTCGGGCACCTTGTTACGCGATGGGCAGACGGTAAGCACGGCCGGTCACTGCACCGAAGACATTAACGGCAGCGCGACCCGTACGCTACAAGTGACGGACGGCAATGGCCAAACACAAACGGTCATGGGCCGTTGCGCCCGTGGGCAGTACGAACCGGGTAAACAGGATTTCTCGACCTGCACACTCGACACGGCTTTGCCGGCGCCCGACAATTATTTACTCTCGCGCGACGACTCGATCGCAACCTGCCAAACCGTAGGGCTCGAGTACCGCTGTCCAAACTCGCGGCTGCAAAAGATTTCGAGCGAACCCGTCACCATATATGGATATACCAGTGATGAAGCGGGCGTACGGCGTCTCAACGTTTCGGAAGGCTACGTACGCTACGAGGAGCGGTACAATTCATTTTATACGTCGGCGCCGACCCAACCCGGAATCTCCGGAGCGGGATACATGGTTGATTTAGATGGGCGGCGGGTGATTTTATCTTCAAACTCTCACGGCTCATCGGCCGAGAGCGTTTACGGTGGTGCCGGAAATGTGCTCACCCCGGATCAACTTGAATTAACCAGAACCCAGTTGCGTGCTCCGGTGACCCGGACCGGCGAGCCCCTCATGCGAAGCGTGATTAACGGCTCACGTCGGTAGGTGATTGGATCGCCGGCCGCGCCTTCGGGTCACGAAGAAGAGGGTGCACAAAATCCCGCGTGGCGCAGTTTTCATTCTTCACAACGGGGCCTAACCAATTGCCGTCGCAGTAAATTTGCACGGCCCCTTCGGGCTTCGCGCATTCCGCGCTAAACACGCGGACCGTTCCCTCGGGTCTAGGGTTCGGATCCGTGACCTCATCGAAATTTTCCTTGAGCAAAAAGCGCGGTGCATCTTTCGGGCGGTTTCCCTCCAACCGGCGTGTGGTCAGCCCCGACATATTGAAAGATTCCTTCAAGCATTCGTAGGACCGGCCGGCACTCGCCGAACATGCCGGAAAAATGCGGCATAGAAGATCCTTTTTAGTTTTCGCGCTGACAAACCCCGGATGAATTAACGTAATGCTTTCACAATTCGAGCCCGGGTCGTTCGCGCCGATCCAGCGGCCCGCACAATACACTTGCGCAAGACCGGCATTGCCCCCGCATCCCGGCCCCGGCGAGAAAAGGCGAACGCTACCTTCATCTAGCGGTTCGGAGGCTTCCTGCCAGCCTTCTTGTCGAAGATCGGCCGCGACTTTGCTCGCAACCGCGCTCTCTAAAACTCGCTTGACCAGCTCCGATTCGCGAATCGCCGCGTTCAGGCACTGCGTCGATTCAGTCTTGATTCTAACTTTGCAGTTCCTAAAGTCGGCGCAGAAAGCGCTAGCGGTGGGCTCAGCGTGGACGGCAATCACGAAAAAGAGATATGGAATAAGCGGCATTCGGCGAGTATATAAGGCGATTGGGCACAGAGAAATCGATTTTATGCGCGGTAAATTCAACTCAGCTCAAAGCTAAGGGTGTTTCAGCGCATGGCGCGCCGAGCCATTCTATCGGCAAAGCTTTCAAGTCGATCCATTTGCCTGAATTATTGGCGTGAGTGGCTTCTTCGAAAAGCATGATAACCCTTCGGTTTCTTTAGAAATACCTTTTGACTGCAATCTCCACGCTCAGTAGAACCGTCATTTGCACGTCATGAATTTAATCCTTATCGCATTTCGCGATCGGATTTGTTTTGGGCTTGCGGTTGCTGGTTTAGCTCAATTGGTAGAGCAGCTGATTTGTAATCAGCAGGTTGCGGGTTCGAGTCCCATAACCAGCTCCATTGGTTAGTTAATTTTTGATTCTGGACAGGTGCCCGAGTGGCTAAAGGGGATGGACTGTAAATCCATTGGCTTATGTCTACGTAGGTTCGAATCCTACCCTGTCCACCACTTTCAAAAGTTTACGGCAAATGGTTTTTGTTTGTTTGTTAGATGAGCGGGAGTAGCTCAATTGGCTAGAGTATCAGCCTTCCAAGCTGAGGGTTGCGAGTTCGAGACTCGTCTCCCGCTCCAGTTTAATATTGGTTCGGCCGCGAGCGAGCGGCCTCACTGATAAGGGACGCCGTGATTGTGCGGCTACCACATTCAGTATCCAGGATACGGTTAGCGGTATCCAGGATACAGGATTGTATTTTGCTGCCCATGTGGCTCAGTGGTAGAGCACACCCTTGGTAAGGGTGAGGTCGTGAGTTCGATTCTCACCATGGGCTCCATCCGATGTGAGGTAGACGGCTTTCGCCGTCTCCATATGCGCCCGAAGGCGCATGGGTTTGAGAGTTAGATTGTTTAGGTTTATGTAGTTTGAGATTGCGATTGAGATATTTAAAACGAGCCAACGGAGGAGATTACCCAAATGGCAAAAGAGGCATTTAAGCGGGATAAGCCGCACGTCAACATCGGCACCATCGGTCACGTGGATCATGGTAAAACAACTTTGACCGCGGCGATCACTACCGTGATGGCGAAAGCGTCGGGCGGTATCGCCATGGCTTTCGATCAAATCGATAAAGCTCCGGAAGAAAAAGAGCGTGGTATCACGATCTCTACCTCACACGTTGAGTACGAAACGGCTAACCGCCACTACGCTCACGTTGATTGCCCTGGTCACGCCGATTATGTGAAAAACATGATCACCGGCGCGGCGCAAATGGATGGCGCGATCTTGGTTTGCTCGGCCGCAGATGGTCCGATGCCGCAAACTCGCGAACACATTCTCTTGGCTCGCCAGGTTGGTGTTCCCGCGATCGTGGTTTTCATGAACAAAGTCGACATGGTTGACGATAAAGAATTGTTGGATCTCGTTGAGCTCGAAATTCGCGAACTTCTTTCGAAGTACGAATTCCCCGGCGACGACATTCCAATCGTTAAAGGTTCTGCTTTGAAAGCACTTCAAGGCGAAGCCGGCGACGTTGGCGAAGGTTCGATCATGAAGTTGATGGAAGCCGTTGACGCTTACATCCCCGAGCCCGTACGTGCGACCGACAAACCCTTCCTTATGCCCGTCGAGGACGTTTTCTCGATCTCGGGTCGTGGAACGGTTGTTACCGGCCGTATCGAACGCGGTATCGTTAAAGTTGGACAAGAGATCGAAATCGTCGGTATCCGTCCCACTCAATTGACGACTATCACCGGTATCGAAATGTTCCGTAAACTTTTGGACGAAGGCCGCGCCGGCGACAACGCAGGTTGCTTGCTCCGTGGTACCAAAAAAGAAGACGTCGAACGTGGCCAAGTTATCTCGGCTAAAGGCTCGATCAAGCCGCACAAGAAGTTCAAAGGCGAAGCGTACATCCTGACGAAAGAAGAAGGCGGACGCCACACTCCTTTCTTCAAAGGATACCGCCCGCAGTTCTACTTCCGTACGACGGACGTAACGGGTGTTGTGACCCTCAAAGAAGGTACCGAGATGGTTATGCCCGGTGACCGCGTTGAGATGGAAGTTGAATTGATCGCACCGATCGCCATGGAAAAAGAGCTTCGCTTCGCAATTCGCGAAGGCGGACGTACCGTTGGCGCCGGCGTTGTTGTCGCGATCTTAGAATAGTTTCGAAGAAGCCTTAGCGAAGGCGGACGAATTTAAAGGGATTCCCGGTAGGGGTCCCTTTAATTTCATTAGTGTTTATGTTTTTTATGAAGGGCAGTAGCTCTAACGGTAGAGCGAACGACTCCAAATCGTTAGGTTGTAGGTTCGAATCCTACCTGCCCTGCCAGTTCGGTCGATCGGAAGAACATTACGGATCGCAAGCGTGCGATCCTTCAACAGAGGGTTTATGGAAGAGAAAAGTAACCAGAATTTAGTGAACTTCGGCTTCGTTATTGCCGGTGTCATTGGCTACTTAATCACCAACGTTGTGTTGGAGGTGTTGGCCGGGACTTTTGGTCCGGTGGCCCGTTTCCGCGAAATTGAATTGGTCCGTCACGGTTTACCCGTGGCCGTGGCCATCGCTATATTTTTGATTTTATTTCTGAACCCCAAAGTTCAAAAGTGGGGCGACGAAGTCATTACTGAAGTCGGTAAAGTGGTTTGGCCCTCGCGCAAAGACACGATCGCTATGACGGTTGTTTGCTGCGTGATGGTTGTGATCGCCGGGATTGGTTTGGGAGTTTATGACTTCCTCGCCAGCCAGTTGATCAAAGTGTTCGTAAACTAAATTCGAGGTTCATGTGGCTGAAGAGACGGAAAATTCAAAACCTGCACGCGATACCGCTAATCTGAAATGGTATATCATCAATGTTCAGACCAGCTGCGAGCAAATGGCTAAAGCTTCGATTGAGGAACGCGTTCGGTCGCTTCACCTCGAAGATAAGTTCGGTCAGATTCTCATCCCTTCGGAAAACGTCGTCGAGCTCGTTAAAGGTAAAAAAGCGACGCGTTCACGCAAGTTCTTTCCCGGTTATATTTTCGTACAGATGGCGCTTGAAGATGCGACCTGGCACATCGTCAGAAACGCTTCGAAGGTCACCGGTTTCGTGGGCAATAAAATGAAGCCCGCCGAAGTGCCCGAAGAACAAGTCATGCGCGTCACCAAACAAATGGAAATGGGCGCCGAAAAAGTGCAGCCCAAAGTGAAGTTCTCGCTCGGCGAGAACGTCACGGTCGTCGACGGTCCGTTCAGCGGATTCAACGGCGCCGTGGAAGAGATCAATCCCGAAAAAGGCAAAGTGAAAGTGCTGGTTAGCATTTTCGGTCGCCCGACGCCGGTTGAACTCGATTTCGTCCAGGTCGAAAAAACCTAGGCGTATAGATTTTTGATTTAAGATTTTTCCGGTTTCCGCGTGGTGCGGGGGCTGGTTATGAAACCCTAACTGTAAAGTGGGAAAGAAGGAAAATATGGCACGTAAGGTAACAGGCCAAATTAAACTTCAGATACCGGCAGGGAAAGCCAATCCGGCTCCTCCCGTTGGACCGGCGCTTGGTCAGCATGGGGTAAACATTATGGAGTTCTGTAAGCAGTTTAATGCTCGCACTCAAAAAGAGGGCGACATGATCATTCCGGTGATCATTACTGTTTTTTCGGACCGTAGTTTTACCTTCATCACCAAAACGCCTCCAGTGTCTGTTCTGTTGAAAAAGGCCGCAAAATTAGAGAGTGGTTCGAAGATGCCGCAAAAAGACAAAGTCGGCAAAGTCACCATGGCCCAAATAACCCAGATTGCCACGCTTAAGATGCCCGATCTGAACTGCACCGAAGTTGAAAGTGCAATTCAGCAAGTGATCGGAACGTCGAAAAGCATGGGCTTAGAAATCGCGAAATAGGGAGTCGATCATGAGCAAATCTGGAAAGCGGTTTTCGGCCGCAATTAAAAAAATCGACAGAAACACCCGCTACAGCATGAAGGACACCATGCCTTTGGTTGTAGAGACCGCGACCGCTAAGTTCGATGAAGCCATCGACGTTGCGGTGGTCTTGGGAGTTGATCCTAAGCAATCTGATCAGCAAGTTCGCGGTGCGGTAGATTTACCGCATGGTTTGGGTAAAGCAGTTCGTGTAATTGTATTCGCTAAGGGTCCCAAAGAAGAGGAAGCCAAAGCAGCCGGCGCCGACTTTGTCGGTTCCGACGAGCTCGTTGCGAAAATCAACGGCGGCTGGCTGGATTTCGATAAGGCAATTGCTACTCCCGACATGATGGCGACGGTCTCAAAAGTTGCCAAAGTGCTCGGTCCACGTGGATTGATGCCTAACCCGAAAGTCGGCACGGTCACCATGAACGTGGGCGCCGCAGTCACCGCCGAGAAGAAGGGGAAACTCGACTTCCGCGTTGATAAAGCCGCCATCGTTCACGCCGTCATCGGCCGCAAGAGCATGGGCGCCGATAAACTGCGCGAAAACTTTAACGCCTTCATGGGCGCTCTTCTGAAAGCGAAGCCGTCGACCAGCAAAGGGAATTACCTGCGCGCGGTCACGCTCTCGTCGACGATGGGTCCCGGCGTGAAAATGGATTTGTCAGAGTTAGAAAACCAACTGTCGTAATCGACGGTGAATAACGGGCGCGTGGTTAGCGCCCATAAATTGTATCGCGATCGAAGAAAGTTGGGGTCCGTAAGGACTATAAATCGCGCCGAAGCTTTTTAGCGGAGGTGAGTCCCCACTGAGATCAATCGCGGTCGAACAGAAGAAAGAAGGAGGTAATCTTGCCGTTAATCACACGCGAGGATAAGCAGCAAGAAGTCACCAATCTTTCTGAAAAGTTTGGCCGTTCGAAAGCAGCATTCCTTGTCGATTTCAAAGGCATGGACGTGGAAAGTGTCACGAAGCTGCGTAAGACGCTAAAGCCAATCAATTCGGAAATGAAAGTGGTGCGCAACACTCTCGCTATCCGGGCCCTCACCGACCACGCGTCGTTGAAGCCGGTCCTGGAGAACAAATTCGTCGGCACGAACGCTGTCGTATTTGCCTTTGAAGATCCCAGTGCAGTGGCGAAAGCCCTCACAGCCTTCGGTAAGGACGTGGAAGCGTTCCAAATGAAGTCGGGCGTTATGGATGGAGCCGCTTTAGACGAAGCCGGCATCAAAACCTTGGCGACTCTTCCTGGCAAAAACGAATTGCGCGCGATGCTACTTGGTACTCTGTCGGCTCCCATGACGAAACTTTTGGGAACTATGCAGGCCGTACCGGCGGGATTCGTAAGAGTGTTGGATGGTTACAGTAAAACTAAGGGCGAAACTGCTTCATAAGGAAGTGGTCCCCTAAATTGATTTCGGCCAACCCTAAGTAAAAGGGACGCCGCTTAAATGGAGAATAAAAATGGCTTTGCAGAAAACTGAAGTAATCGACTTTTTGAGCAACATGCCCGTTATCGAACTGGCAAACATGATCAAAGAATTGGAAGAGAAGTGGGGCGTTAGCGCCGCTGCTCCCGTAGCTGCCGCGGGTCCTGCCGCTGCTGCCGGTGCTCCCGCTGAAGAGAAAACTGCGTTCGACGTAGTTCTCATGGAAGCCGGCGCCAACAAAATTAACGTCATCAAAGAAGTTCGCGCTCTGACCGGCCTCGGCCTCAAAGAAGCGAAAGATCTCGTTGAAGGCGCTCCCAAGACCGTTAAAGAAGGCGTGTCGAAGGATGAAGCTGCGAAAATGAAAGACGTCCTCGTTAAAGCGGGCGCAAAAGTAGACGTTAAGTAGTTTTCTACTTACGGATTTCTAATCGTTTACATACCGGAGCGCCTGTAAGGGCGCTTTGGGTTTAGGCCGGGACGAATTTTAACTCCTTGCACCTGATATTGCGAGATCGCGTAAGCGAGCTCTGATGTTCAGAAAATAAAATGAGGGCGGCGCCCTCATTGTTGCGAAGTGTCTGGTCGGGACGAAATCCCGCGAGGACCAACGATAAAAATTGTGAGTTTATAAACTCACTATATTCAGAGGAGAGCCAAGAGTGAAGAACACTCCCGTTACCGCAAGCAATTTGCGCGTTCGCCGTAGTTTCGCGAAGACGCGCCATTTGATCGATATTCCGAATTTGATCGAACTCCAGAAAAAATCTTACGAAGCCTTCCTACAAAAAGACATGGATCCGGATCGCCGCGGCGACGTGGGTCTGCAAGGCGTTTTCAAATCGGTTTTCCCGATTTCAGATTTCAACAATACCGCTAGCCTCGAGTTCGTGAGCTTCACGCTTGAGCCGGCAAAATACGACGTAGACGAGTGCCGTCAACGTGGAATGACCTTCGCGGCGCCCATCAAGGTGACCTTGCGTTTGATCGTTTTCGACGTTGATGAAGAAACCGAAGCACGTAGCATCCGCGACGTAAAAGAGCAGGAAGTTTACCTGGGCGAAATTCCGCTCATGACTTCGAACGGCTCGTTCATCATCAATGGTACCGAACGCGTAGTCGTTTCGCAGTTGCACCGTTCACCCGGTGTGTTCTTCGATCACGACGGCGGCAAAAACAATGCTTCCGGCAAACTGATCTACTCGGCACGGGTTATCCCTTACCGTGGATCGTGGCTGGATTTCGAATTTGACCAAAAAGATTTGATTTACGTGCGTATCGATCGCCGCCGTAAATTCCCCATCACGATCTTGCTTAAAGCCCTCGGTTACACCACCGAGCAATTGCTTGAGCAGTTCTATCATATCGACTCGGTCCGCATTAAAAAAGACGGCAAAGTCACGCGCACCTTGGATATCGAGCGCATGGCCGGCCAACGGGCCATGTCCGACATCATCGACCCGAAAACGGGCGAAGCCATCGTTAAAGCCGGCCGCCGTATCACGCGCGCCGCCGTTAAACGCGTAAAAACGATGGAACTGACCGAGATCGAAATCAACCGTGACGACCTCGAAGGTAAAGTCATCGCGAAGCCCGTCATCGACGAAAACACCGGTGAGATCATCGCCGACGTCAATACCGAGCTCTCGATTTCGGTACTCGATAAATCACGCGAAGCCGGCATCACCGAGCTTTCCGTTATCTTCTTCGACGGTTTGGCCGTGGGTCCGTACCTGCGCAACACGTTGCTGGTCGATAAAGTAAACACCAAAGAAGAATCGCTAATCGAAATCTACAAACGTCTTCGTCCCGGCGAGCCGCCGACCCTCGAAGCCGCGACCGGTTTCTTCAAGCGCTTGTTCTTCGATCCCGAAACTTACGATCTGTCGGAAGTCGGCCGTTTGAAAATCAATCACCGTTTCTCGATCCCCTTCGAAGAAACGCCGGTTGAACATCGTACGCTGACCGAAAAAGATATTCTCTCGGTCGTTAAGACTTTGATCGACCTCAAGAACGGCCAAGGCCAGATCGACGATATCGATCACTTGGGTAACCGCCGTGTTCGTTCGGTAGGTGAGTTGCTCGAGAATCAATACCGCATCGGTTTGGTTCGTATGGAACGCGCCATCCGTGAACGTATGTCTCTGCAAGACGTAGAGACGATGATGCCGCACGATCTCGTGAACGCTAAGCCGGTTAACGCCGTCGTTAAAGAATTCTTCGGATCTTCGCAGCTCTCGCAGTTCATGGATCAAACGAATCCTCTGTCAGAGATTACGCACAAACGCCGTCTGTCGGCCCTAGGTCCGGGTGGTTTGACCCGCGATCGCGCCGGCTTCGAAGTTCGTGACGTACATCCGACCCACTACGGCCGGATCTGCCCGATCGAAACGCCGGAAGGACCGAACATCGGTTTGATCGCGTCGCTCGCGACCTTCGCACGCATTAACCAGTACGGTTTTATCGAAACGCCTTACCGCAAAGTCGAAGAAGGCAAAGTCCGCGACGACATCATGTATCTGTCCGCACTCGAAGAGAGCGGTCACTACATCGCGCAGGCCGGTAAAGACGTCGAGAACAACAAGCTGACGGTTGATCAGTCGACCGCGCGCTTCAACGGTGAATACGAACTCGTCGAAAAAGACAAAGTATCGCTGATGGACGTTAGTCCCTCGCAGCTCGTCTCGATCGCCGCTTCGCTCATTCCGTTCCTTGAGCACGATGATGCTAACCGCGCCCTGATGGGTTCGAACATGCAACGTCAGGCCGTTCCGCTCTTGAAATCACGCGCTCCGCTCGTCGGAACGGGTGTTGAACGCTTGGTTGCTCGCGATTCGGGTACCTCGGTCGTTTGCACGAACGACGGCGTGGTCGAAGAAGTCGACGCTTCCCGCGTGGTGGTTCGCCGCTACGCTAAAGGCGGCGAGCTCGGCGCGAACGTAGATATCTACAATTTGATTAAGTATCAGCGCACCAACCAGAACACCTGCTTCAACCAGAAGCCGATCGTTCAAGTCGGTGACCGCGTAAAAAGAAACGACGTCATCGCCGATGGTCCGTCGACCGAACTTGGTGAATTGGCCCTTGGTCAAAACATCCTGGTCGCGTTCACGCCTTGGCAAGGTTACAACTTCGAGGATTCGATCTTGATCTCTGAGCGTTTGCTCAAAGACGACGTTTACACGTCGGTTCACATCGAAGAATTCGAGTGCGTTGCCCGTGACACCAAGCTCGGCAAAGAAGAGATCTCGCGCGATATCGCCAACGTCGGTGAAGAAGCGCTTAAGGATCTCGATAATTCCGGGATCATCCGCATCGGTGCCGAAGTTAAGCCCGGTGACATCTTGGTCGGTAAAGTCACTCCGAAAGGCGAGACTCAGCTTTCGCCCGAAGAAAAACTGCTCCGCGCCATCTTCGGTGAAAAAGCCGGCGACGTTCGCGACACGTCTCTACGTGTACCGTCTGGCGTATCGGGTACCGTCATCGACGCGCAAGTTTACTCGCGCGAAGCTTCGGACCGTGACGAACGTTTGCAGTCGATCATCGAACAAAAACGTAAGAAACTTGAAAAAGATTACGGCGTTGAACAGAACGTTATTAAGAACAACGCCCTCGATAAACTTAAAGACGTCTTGATCGGCAAGATCACGACGGGCGTATTGTTGAGCGAAGACGGTTCTGAAAAATTGCTCTCCAAAGGTCAAACCATCAAAGGTGAAGATCTCGAGACGATTCCTTTCGAATTGTTGAGCTACGTGCCCTTGGATTCCGAACTCGAATTCCAAGTTCAACGTATCGTCGACGGCGCACGTAACCAGTTGGATGCCGTGAAAATGGTCTTCAACGAAAAGATCGACCGCCTCACCAAGGGTGATGAACTTCCCCCCGGCGTGATCAAGATGGTCAAAGTTTACGTCGCGATTAAACGCAAAATGCAAGTCGGTGATAAATTCGCCGGCCGTCACGGAAACAAAGGGGTTATCTCGAAGGTTCTTCCCGTCGAAGATATGCCTTACCTCGCCGACGGAACCGCCGTCGACATGGTCTTGAATCCGCTGGGCGTTCCTTCGCGTATGAACATCGGTCAGATTTTGGAAGTGCATTTGGGCTGGGCCGCTTTAGGTCTGGGCCGTCAACTTGAAGAGCACATCGAAGACTTCAAAGCCGAAGAAGTGCGTAAGAAGTTGGTCGACACTTTCCAAGAAGACACCGACATCGTCGAGCAGGTCACTAACGCCGATGACGAATCGATCAAGAAGATGATCCGCCGTATGAAAGACGGAGTCCACGTGGCGACTCCCGTATTCGACGGCGCCAAAGAGAGCGACGTTAAAGCCCTTCTTAAGCGCGCGAAGTTGCCGCTTTCGGGTCAGACGGTGCTCTTCGACGGACGTAGCGGTGAGCCTTTCCAAACGGCGGTGACGGTGGGCGTGATGTACATGCTCAAGCTGCATCACTTGGTCGAAGAGAAGATTCACGCACGGTCCATCGGTCCATACTCACTCGTTTCGCAGCAGCCCCTGGGCGGTAAAGCACAGTTCGGTGGTCAGCGTTTAGGAGAGATGGAAGTTTGGGCGATCGAAGCCTACGGTGCCGCGTACAGCTTGCAGGAATTCCTCACGGTTAAGTCAGATGACGTGGCCGGAAGAACCCGCATGTACGAAAGCATCGTCAAAGGCGAGAACGTCTTGGAACCCGGATTGCCCGAATCGTTCAACGTTTTGGTGAAAGAGCTCCAGTCGCTCGCGCTAAACGTCGAGCTGATGGAATCGGATATCCTGACCGAGCAACCGCACAACTTGGTGGACGAGAACCCCGCGTCGGCAAATGCCGCCTCGAACGGTGCGCCCACGCAAAATGCGGGCGCCGCAACGGCCAGCACCAGTTCGACCCCGGCTCCGGCCGCGGACGAACCGGCAAGCACGACCGTTTCGGAGACTCCGCCGAACTAGCTTGATATTGCGGGCGGTTGTTTGAAGTGTTTTTGTTTTTAAATTTATTGAGGACCGCGACCAAGCGGCCCGCGATATAAAGTAGGAGTTAGCTTGAAAGATTTATTAAATTTTTTCGATAAACCCAAAGATCCGCTATCATTCGATGCCGTCCGCATTTCGCTGGCCAGCCCCGAGATGATCCGCGAGTGGTCTTTCGGCGAAGTGAAGAAGCCCGAAACCATCAACTACCGCACGTTCAAGCCCGAACGCGACGGTTTGTTCTGCGCGAAGATCTTCGGTCCCATTAAGGATTACGAATGTCTCTGCGGCAAATACAAGCGCATGAAATATCGCGGCGTTATCTGCGAAAAGTGCGGCGTTGAAGTTACGCAAACCAAAGTTCGCCGTGAACGTCTAGGCCACATCGAGTTGGCGACGCCCGTTGCGCACATCTGGTTCTTGCGCTCGTTGCCGTCACGTATCGGTAACTTGCTCGACATGTCTTTGAAAGACGTCGAACGCGTACTTTACTGCGAAGCCTACATCGTGACCGATCCGATGGACACGCCCTTGATCGAAGGCCAAATCTTGCCTGAAGAAGCGTACCAAAATGCGCTCGGCGAGTACGGGCCGAACTTCAAGGCCGCCATGGGCGGTGACGCCGTTCGCGAAATCTTGCGCAAAGTCGATCCCGATTTCTTGTCGCGTAAACTCCGCTTGGAATTGAAAGAAACCAAGTCCGAGGCGCAGATCAAGAAATTGACCAAGCGTTTGAAAGTCGTCGAGGCCTTCAAAAATTCGATCAACAAGCCCGAGTGGATGATGCTGGAAGTTGTTCCCGTAATTCCGCCGGATTTGCGCCCGCTCGTTCCTTTGGACGGTGGGAGATTTGCGACTTCAGATCTGAACGATCTGTACCGCCGCGTGATCAACCGTAACAATCGCTTGAAACGCCTCCAAGAACTGAACGCGCCCGACATCATCATCCGTAACGAAAAACGCATGCTTCAAGAAGCCGTTGATGCGTTGCTCGATAACGGCCGTCGCGGCAAGACCTTCACCGGTCCGAACAAACGCCCCCTACGTTCTTTGAGCGATATGCTTAAAGGTAAGCAAGGTCGTTTCCGTCAGAATTTGCTCGGTAAACGGGTGGATTACTCCGGTCGTTCGGTTATCGTCGTCGGTCCGAACTTGAAATTGCACCAGTGCGGTCTTCCCAAGAAGATGGCGCTCGAGCTCTTCAAGCCCTTCGTTTACAACAAGCTCGAAGAAAAAGGTTTCGCGACCACGATCAAGCAAGCCAAGAAATTGGTTGAGACCGAGTCGGTTGAAGTTTGGGATATCCTGTCCGACGTCGTGAAAGAGCACCCGGTCATGCTGAACCGCGCGCCTACCTTGCACAGACTCGGGATCCAAGCTTTCGAACCCTCGTTGCACGAAGGTAAAGCGATCCAGTTGCATCCGCTCGTTTGTACGGCGTTCAACGCCGATTTCGACGGCGATCAAATGGCCGTTCACGTACCCTTGTCTATCGAAGCGCAAGTTGAAGCGCGCGTCTTGATGATGTCGACCAACAACATCTTGTCGCCCGCCAACGGTAAACCGATCATCAATCCCACTCAGGATATCGTCCTCGGGATTTACTGGATGACCCGCGTTCGCCCGGGCGCCAAAGGCACCAAGCGCATCTTCGGATCCGTGCAAGAAATCTTGTACGCTTACGACAACGGTCACGTTGATCTGCAAGCCGCGATCAAGTGTCGCGTCAACGGCAAGCTCGAAGAGACTTCCGTAGGCCGCGCCATCTTGGCCGACATCGTTCCCCACGAAGTTCCGTTCGATACCGTGAACAAAGTGATGAACAAAAAAGGCATGGCCGATTTGATCGACCGCACCTTCCGTCTTGCGGGTGCTAAAGCAACCGTTATCCTCGCGGATAAATTGATGGAACTCGGTTTCACTTACTCGACCCAAGCCGGTATCTCGATCTGCGTGGATGATCTCCACATTCCGAAGCAAAAAGCCAACATGCTCGGCGACGCTTCGAACCAGGTTCAAGAGATCCGTAACCAGTACGACGAAGGTTTGATCACCGACGGGGAACGTTACAACAAAGTCGTGGATATCTGGGCTCAATGCGCCGACAAAGTCGCGAAAGAGATGATGCAACATCTCGAGAAGCAACAGTTTGTCGTCGACGGCAAACAGGTTGAAAGCGCAAGCTTCAACCCGATCTTCATCATGGCCGATTCAGGCGCGCGGGGTTCCGCGGCTCAGATCCGTCAGTTGGCCGGCATGCGCGGTCTGATGGCGAAACCGTCGGGCGAAATTATCGAAACGCCGATCACCGCGAATTTCCGCGAAGGTCTCTCGGTTCTCGAGTACTTCATCTCGACTCACGGAGCGCGTAAAGGTTTGGCCGATACCGCTTTGAAAACGGCGAACTCAGGTTACCTGACCCGTCGTCTGGTCGACGTGGCTCAAGATATCGTCATTACCGAGCTTGATTGCGGCATCACTCCCGGGATGGAAATCCGTCCGTTGATGGAAGGCGGCGAAATCATTCAGCCGCTCGGCGATCGTATCCTTGGCCGTACGGCCAACGAAGATGTCGTCGACCCGAACTCGGGCGAAGTGATCTGTAAAGCTAACGACGAAGTGAACGAGCGCGTTGTACGTAAAGTCGACGAACTCGGGATCGACAAAGTCATGATCCGCTCGACGCTGACTTGCAAAACCCGCCGCGGTGTTTGCGTGAAGTGTTACGGCCGCGATCTTTCGCGCGGTTCGACGGTCAACATGGGCGAAGCGGTCGGTATTATCGCCGCTCAGTCCATCGGTGAACCCGGTACCCAGCTCACCATGCGTACGTTCCACTTAGGTGGTGCGGCTTCACGCGCGGTCGAACAATCGGTGCACACCGCTCGTTACGACGGCCGTCTGAAATTCAAAGACACGCAAATGGTCGCGAACAAATCAGGATCCGTAACGGTATTGAACCGTAACGGTGAAATGATCATCGTCGATTCCTCGGGCCGCGAACGCGACTCGATGAAATTGGTTTACGGTGCGATCCTTCGCTTTAAAGAGGGCGACGAAGTTAAACGCGGAGACGTTTTGGCCGAGTGGGATCCCTACTCGAATCCGATCGTTGCCGATTTGACCGGCGTCATTCAGTACCAAGACATCGAAGAGGGTGTCACGATGACGGAACAAGTCGATGCCGTGACGGGATTCGCCACTAAGGTGATTTCCGAAAGCAAAGGCGCCGACAACAAGCCGACCGTTTTGATTACCGACAGCACGGGCAAACTGCTCGATCTTCCGAACCGCACGGTTCCTTGCCGCTACGTCATCCCGGTGGGAGCGCAGCTGCTCGTCAGCGACGGTCAAGAAGTGCACGCCGGCGATTTCATCGCGAAGATTCACCGCGAAACTTCGAAAACCCGCGACATCACGGGCGGTCTGCCGCGCGTTGCCGAGTTGTTCGAAGCGCGTAAGCCGAAAGAAGCGGCCATCATTTCCGAGATCGACGGTTACGTCACTTTCGGTAAAGACGTTAAAGGTAAACAGCGCGTGATCGTCACTCCCGAAGTCGGCGAACAGCGTGAATACCTCATCCCGAAAGGGAAACACGTCGCGGTTCGCGAGGGCGAATTCGTTCGTGCCGGTGAAGCATTGATGGATGGTCCGTCGAACCCGCACGACATTTTGCGTGTTCTCGGTGATCGCGCCTTGTCGGCTTACCTCGTGAACGAAATTCAAGAGGTTTACCGTCTCCAAGGTGTGGGCATTAACGATAAGCACATCGAAGTCATCGTGCGGAACATGCTCCGTAAAGTTGAAGTTTCCGACCCGGGCGACAGCCGCTTTTTGGCGGGCGAACAGGTTGAACGCTTCGAATTGGCCGATGAGAGCGAAAAGGTTGCGAAAGAAGGCGGACGTCCGCCGGTCATCGAACCCTTGTTGCTTGGTATCACCAAAGTTTCGTTGAGCACCGATTCCTGGATTTCCGCGGCATCCTTCCAAGAAACCACCAAGGTTTTGACCGAGGCGGCCGTGAATTCCAAGACCGATGGCTTGCGCGGCTTAAAAGAGAACATCATCATGGGCCGTCTCGTTCCCGCAGGAACGGGCTTGGGCGCGTACAAACGCTGGAAGGTCATCGTCGAAGACGAAGAAGCTTCTTCCTCGTCATTCCTCCCCGGAACCGGAGCGACCGCTCCGAACTACGGGCTGAACTAATCTAGATCGTTAAAAAACCGCGGGCGACCGCGGTTTTGATAGGACAAACCGCGCTTTTCGCGCGGTTTGTATTTGACGGACGCTGCCGGGTGACTATAACTTCGGCGGTTCCGAAAGCTGAAAAAAGCGTTTTTTGATAGAAACGCGCAATATTCAAAGGATGTTTGCCGAATATGCCAACGATTAACCAACTGATTCGCCGGTCGCGCCAGGCTTCTAAAGACAAGACGAAATCTCCCGCGCTGGATTCCTGCCCGCAAAGACGTGGCGTTTGCACTCGCGTTTACACAACCACTCCTAAGAAGCCTAACTCGGCTCTACGTAAAGTGGCTAAAGTCCGTTTAAGCAACGGCTTCGAAGTTATCTCGTACATTCCTGGCGTTGGTCACAACCTGCAAGAACACAGCGTTGTTTTGATCCGCGGTGGCCGTGTTAAAGATCTTCCGGGTGTTCGTTACCACATCGTTCGCGGTGTCCTCGATACCCAAGGTGTGAACGGACGTTTGAACAGCCGCTCTAAATACGGCACTAAGAAGCCTAAAAAATAGATTAATTTCGCGGGACCGATGTTTCGGTCCTTCTAAAGGAAAAACATGTCGCGCAGAAAAACAGCCGCAAAAAGAGAAATCCTTCCCGATCCCGTATACAACGATTTGATCGTTGCGAAGTTCGTGAACAAAATGATGATCCAAGGCAAGAAGAGCAAAGCTTACTCTTCGGTTTACGGTGCCCTCGATCAACTCCGCGAAAAAGTCACCGGCGAAGAGCCCTTGACCGTTTTCAAAAAAGCTCTCGAAAATTGCAAACCGAACCTCGAAGTTCGCAGCCGCCGCGTCGGTGGTGCGACTTACCAAGTTCCCGTCGACGTTCGTCCCTCGCGCCGTTTGGCGTTGGCGATGAAATGGTTGATCGATTACTCGCGTGAGCGCGGTGAAAAATCGATGGCCACTCGCTTGTCGGGTGAACTCGCCGATGCGTACGCCAACCGCGGCAACGCCATTAAGAAAAAAGAAGACGTTCACCGTATGGCCGAAGCCAACAAGGCTTTCTCGCACTACAACTGGTAAACGAACGAAAGGCCCGGCAACGGGCCTTTTGACTTTGAGAGGACCTTGGCTGAGGTCCTCTGACATAGAATCAACGGTTTGAGGGGAGAACCGCATGATCTCATTTGTTATTTATCTTATCGTGGGGTTCACGAGCGCAAAGGCCGAAACGGCTTGCGGCTTCGCCCAGACCGTCCACGCTCCCTATCCCATCGCCGAAGTTGAAATGATCTCACGGGTCGATTCCGTTGGCCTCTGGCGCGGTGGTGACGTCGTTCTCAACCCTTGGATCGAGATCAGCCCCAGCGCTTACCTCGGCGTCGACAAGCAGGGGCGGGTACTCAACGTCATCAAGCTTAAAGACCGGAACGTGGGCTTCCTCCTGAGTGGGGATCGCAACATCAAAGATCTATTTTTTCACGCTCCGGGGCACTTGCTCGCCATAGACGCAAAAGGCGAACTGCTTCAATACAAACAATCCGATTGGGAAAAGCACTCGATCCGCGAGATCATCGCGAACTCGGGCTTAAATTTCGCGACGACCATGTGCGCGTCGGGACTGGCGCTGATCTCTTATCACTGGCTAAGCGGCGTTTCGCTTGATTCTCTGGAAGTCGTGATGTCACTCGGTTTAGCCGGCGTAGCCTCGCTCATGGCCGAAGGCTTTCGCGGTGCCATTTCGTTTGAAAAACAAAATGAGATGACCGACGGATTTACCCCGGTGCACGTGAAGCTCGAAGGCTTCCGGCACTCGCGCTTTATCTACGCCGCCGACGGCACAATTACCGATTACATGATCAAAGGCCGTAAAGGGGAGCAGTCCCTGAACACGCTCGCGAAATCGGCGCTGCTCGCGACCACCGTAACGACGTTCGATAAAACGTGCGCGCACGACCTTCTTGCGCGCGGCAATCCTCCGAAGAATTACGAGCCGCAATTCTAAGTGGTTGCGCGCTCTTAAATCCGTTATGGACATGGCCGATTTTTTGCCCGATAACGAAATCAGCCATGAGCATCCAAGATCCCCAAAAATTAGAAGAGCTGCGATTTACCCGTAACATCGGCATTATGGCCCATATCGACGCGGGCAAAACCACGACGACCGAACGGATATTGTTCTACACCGGCAAAACCCACCGCATGGGCGAAGTGCACGACGGTGACACCACTATGGATTGGATGGAGCAAGAACAAGAGCGCGGGATCACGATCACCGCCGCGGCCACCACTTGTTTTTGGAAAGATCATCGCATCAACATCATCGATACCCCGGGGCACGTCGACTTCACGATCGAGGTTGAACGGTCCTTACGCGTGCTCGACGGCGCGGTTGCGGTATTCGACGGAGTCAACGGCGTCGAACCGCAAAGCGAAACGGTCTGGCGCCAGGCTAATAAATATAAAGTCCCCCGCATCTGCTTTATCAACAAGATGGATCGTATCGGCGCCGACTTCGAAATGTCGGTCGAGACGATTCGCGAAAAGCTCGGCGCGCGCCCGATTCCCGTTCAGTATCCGATCGGCGCCGAAGACAACTTCCTCGGCGTCGTCGACCTCATCGAAAATACGGCGATGGTATGGCGTGATGACAAAGGCGAAAAGCAAGAGGTCACCGATGTGCCGGATGATCTCGTCAAACGCGTGGCTTACTTCCGTGAGCAAATGGTCGAAGCCGCGTGCGAGGGCGACGACGAGCTCATGAACAAATATTTGAACGGCGAGGCCCTCACGCCCGACGAAATCCGCCGCGGATTGCGCGCGGCTACGCTGGCGCTAACTATAAATCCTGTCTACTGCGGCAGTGCTTTCAAAAACAAAGGCGTTCAACCGCTGCTTGATGGCGTGCTCGCTTATCTCCCGAGCCCGCTTGAAGTTCCACCGATTGAAGGCAAAGACCCCTCGCGCGAAGACAAAGTCATTCCGGTGAAAACAGATTTCGAAGCGCCGACCGCGGCGCTCGCGTTTAAGATCGCCTCCGACGCCTTTGCGGGCAGCCTAACATTCTTGCGCGTTTACTCCGGCATCGTAAAAGCCGGTGAGACTCTGCTCAATCCTCGCACGAATAAACGCGAACGCATTCAGCGCCTGGTTCGTATGCACGCCAACACGCGCATCGAAATTCAAGAGCTACGCGCGGGCGACATCGGCGCGGCCATCGGTCTCAAATTTAGCGGCACGGGCGACACGCTCTGTGACCAAAAGCATCCCGTCGTGCTCGAGACCATCACCTTCCCCGAGCCCGTAATATCCATCGCGATCGAAGCCAAATCCGCGGCGGACCAAGACAAAATGGTCGCGGGACTCGAGCGCCTGCAGCAAGAAGATCCATCGGCGAAGGTTCGCATCGACGCCGAAAGCGGGCAGATGCTCCTTTCCGGAATGGGCGAATTGCACGTCGAAATCTTAATCGATCGTTTGCTGCGCGAGTACAAAGTGAAAGCAAACATCGGGCGGCCGCAAGTTTCTTACCGTGAGGCCATCACCAGTAGCGCACAAGGCCATGGCGCGTTCGAGCGGGAAGTCGCCGGCGACAAGCAGTACGCCGAAGTCACGCTCAAGATCGAGCCCAAAGCGGTCGAGACGGGGATCGTCTTCGATGCCAAATCTACCGCCGGGATCGATCCGGATTTTGTAAAAGCCATCAAGAGCGGCGCACTGGAAGCGGCCGACGTCGGCGTTCTTGCCGGCTACCCGTTGATGGGCGTGCAAGTCTCTCTCGTGAACCTGAAAACACGCGATAAAGAATCGACCGAAATCGCCTTCAAGGTAGCTTCGAGCCAAGCCTTGCGTGAGGCCCTCAAGAGCGTGAAATCACAGCTGTTAGAGCCCGTTTTCAAGCTCGAGATTTTTACCCCCGAGGATTTCATGGGGACGGTCATCGGCGACCTAAATTCACGCCGTGGCAAAGTGCACTCGATGGTACCCAAACCGGGTGGTCAGCTCATACAAGCCGAAGCGCCCCTAGCCGCACTTTTTGGCTACGCGACGGACATCCGCTCGCTCAGTCAGGGCAGGGCGAGTTTCAGTATGGAATTCCAGCAGTATTCACCCGTGGCGCCCAAAGTTGAGGCCGAAATTTTAAACAAATTAGGCCGCTAAATCCGGGTCGATTCCCCTCGGCCGGAGGCCCGCTTTGGGCGCGACTTCGGCGCACTTCAACAAGCCTTCGAAATTCCTCTATTTTCTTTTTGACAGGCCCACCTCACTAACGCATTATCGCCGACTTGCGACTCTAGTTCTTCGGTCTAAATGTTTCCAAGTCGGTAAAACGCCTTCGTTTTGCTGAGACTGGCTGCTGATGATCGGTTAGAAAAGGGTTTCTATTGTCTAAACGAGTCCACGGAAGTGGTCTCAAATAGAATGTCCGGTTAGATGGTTTTGTTTTGTTTGGTCTTTGAAAAATGGGCCTAAGAAGTAACTAAAAGCAGAAGGTTTGTATGCAGAGTCAGAAAATCCGTATCCGTCTCAGAGCTTTCGATCACAAGTTGCTGGATCAATCGACGAAAGAAATCGTCGAGACCGCACGCCGCACGGGTGCCCGCGTAGCTGGTCCGATTCCTCTTCCTACTCGCATCAACCGTTACACGGTTTTGCGCTCACCTCACGTCGATAAAAAATCACGCGAGCAATTCGAAGTGCGCACGCACAAGCGTTTGTTAGATATTCTTGAGCCCACGCAACAGACGATCGATCAACTCATGAAGTTGGATCTCTCGGCCGGTGTGGATGTTGAAATCAAATTGTCGGTCGGCTAAGGAAAAGTGATTTATGAGTGAAAATACTGAAAACACAACTACCGAAGAAACCACGACCGCAGCTCCTACGGGCGCCGCGCAGCTTGATGGCTTGTTCGCGTTCAAAGTGGGTATGTCCGCGGTCTTCGAAAACGGCGAGCGCGTACCCGTAACGATTTTAAAATATGAACCGATGGTCGTTAGCCAAGTAAAAACCGTAGCGAGCGATGGTTACGAATCCGTACAGTTGGCCTTCAAGGCCGACCGCGCTTCGCAAACCAACAGCGCGACAAAAACCGCGTTGAGCAAAGTCGGATTTGAAAACGGCGCTAAATTCCGCCGTGAACTTCGCTTCGACAAAATGCCCGCGGGTTTGACCGCCGGCACGAAGATCGGTCTGGATTCTCTTAAAAAAGGCGACGTCGTAAAGGTCACCGGCGCTTCGCGCGGCCGCGGCTTCCAAGGTCCGGTTCGTCGTTGGGGTTTCGCGGGTGGTCCCGCGACTCACGGTTCCGGTTTTCACCGTAAACCGGGATCCGTCGGTAACAGAACGTGGCCCGGTCGCGTAATGCCCGGTAAACGTATGGCCGGTCAGTGGGGAGACGAAACCGTTTCCATCCGCAATCTCAAAATCGTTGATGTCATCCCCGAAGAAAATGTGGTCTTGGTTCGCGGCTCCGTTCCCGGCGCGCCCAACTCTCTCGTTCGTTTGGTAAAGGTGTAGATTATGGCAAGTGTTGATGTTCTCGGTTGGGATAAAAAGAAAGTCGGCAGCGTTGATCTCGACGCCGCGGTTTTCGACGTAAAAGTAAAAAAAGAAATTCTTCAAACGGTCGTTCGTTGGCAGTTGGCTTGCCGCCGCCAAGGTACGCACAAAGCGAAGACCCGCGGCGAAGTTAGCGGTGGCGGTAAAAAGCCGTTCAAGCAAAAAGGCACCGGTAACGCTCGTCAGGGTTCTATTCGTTCGCCGATCATGCCCGGTGGTGGTATCGCCTTCGGTCCAGAGCCCCGCGACTACAGCTACGTTTTGCCTAAAAAAGTAAAACGTCTTGGTTTGCGCACGGCACTCTCCTTCTTGAAAAAAGAAGGTCGCTTGTTCGTCGTAGACGCGATGACTTCGACCGACGGCAAAGCCAAAGACATGGCTAAAAAATTAAAAGATTTCGGCCTTACCAAGGCGATGTTGATCGATGCGAAAGTTGAAGACAAATTCAATCTCGCGACGCGCAACCTTCCCAAGTTCCGTTACATGGGTGTTGAAGGTCTAAACGTTTACGATCTGCTCAAGTACGACAATGTCGTTCTTGCTAAAGGTTCGATCGAAGCCATCATTGACCGTTGCGGTGAAAAGGCTCCCCGTAAGTTTGCTGAAGCTTCAGAAGCGAAGCCCACTCCCGCGGCCGTTGATAAGAATGCTAAAAAGAAGAAAATGGTTAAGAAGTCTGAAAGAACTGCGGAGAAGGCATAATGTATTACGTCATTAAGCGCCCCCTCGTGACAGAAAAGAACAGCATCATGGCCGAAAAAGGCGTGTATGTTTTCGAAGTCGACAAGGAAGCCACTAAATTAGATATCAAAAAAGCGGTCGAAAAATACTTCCGCGTAAAAGTAGCTAACGTGAACACGGCCACTTGCCGTGGCCGCGCGAAGCGCACCAAGTTCGGCATCGGCAAGCCCGTATCTTGGAAAAAAGCGCTCGTTCGCCTGCAAGCAGGCGAAAAAATCGGCTTGTTTGAGGGAGCATAAAAATGGGAATTAAAACTTACCGCCCCAGCAGCCCTAGCCGTCGCTCAATGACCGGCTACGACTTCAAGGAAATTACGAAATCGAAGCCTGAGAAGGCGCTGACCTCGCGTGTACACAATCACGCCGGTCGTAGCAATACGGGTATGAAGTCCATTCGCTACAAAGGCGGCGGGCACAAACGTTTGTACCGTTTGATTGATTTCAAACGTACCAAAGTGGATGTTCCCGCGACCGTAGCGGCGATCGAATACGATCCGAACCGCACTTGCCGTATTGCTTTGTTGCACTACGCAGACGGACTCAAGGCGTACATCATCGCGCCGATCGGTCTGAACGTAGGCGATAAAGTTTTGTCGGGCGACAAAGCCGATATCAAGCCCGGCAACAGCCTCCCGCTGTCTTCGATTCCCGCGGGCACGATTCTGCACAATATCGAAATTCGTCCCGGCAAAGGTGCGCAAATCGCGCGCGGTGCCGGCGCCGAAGCGACTCTCGTTGCTAAAACCGAACAGTACTGCCAGGTGAAATTGCCTTCGGGTGAAGTTCGTCAGGTCTTGTCGGTTTGCCGCGCAACGATCGGTCAAGTGGGCAACACCGATAACGAGAATATCTCGCTCGGTAAAGCCGGCCGTGCACGTTGGTTGGGTATTCGCCCCTCCGTTCGCGGTATGGCTATGAACCCGATCGATCACCCGTTGGGTGGTGGTGAAGGTGTTGGTAAAGGTCATCACCCGGTTACTCCGTGGGGTAAGCCTTGCAAAGGCTTCAAGACCCGTCACAACAAGCGTACGGATTCAATGATTGTTAAGCGCCGCGCTAAGCGCAAAATGAGGAAGTAATCGATGGGACGTTCAGTAAAAAAAGGTCCATTTGTAGACCATCACTTGCAGAAGAAGATCGACACCGCCAAAGCGACCGGCGACAAGAAGGTTATTAAAACTTGGTCGCGTCGCTCGATGGTTTTGCCCGAAGCGGTAGGTTTGACTTTCGCCGTTCACAACGGTCGCAAATTCATTCCCGTATACGCAACGGAGAATATGATCGGCCACAAACTGGGTGAGTTCGCTCCGACGCGTACGTTCAACGGTCACGCTGAGAAGAAATCGAATGCTCCAACGGCCTCGGCGCCGTCGAAGAAATAGGGAGATAGACCGTGGAAGTGAAAGCTAGCTTAAACTTTGCTCGCATCGGATGTCAGAAGGCCCGTTTGGTCGCTGATGTTGTTCGCGGTAAAGATGTGAACGAAGCCATTCGTAGCCTGACCTTTATGAAGCAAAAAGGTGCCGGCTTGATCAAGAAGTTGATCGAGTCTGCAGTTGCGAATGCTGAAAACAAAAAGACGATCGATATCGACAACCTAATTGTGAAGTCGATTTGGGTAGACATGGGACCTTCTATGAAGCGTTTCCGTCCCCGCGCTCAAGGCCGCGCCTTCGAAGTAAAAAAGAAGATGAGCCACATCAACGTCGTCTTGGAAGAGAAATAGGGAGCATTAGTGGGACAAAAGATTCATCCAATTGGTTTACGTCTAGGTGTTATTCGGACCTGGGATTCGCGTTGGTACGCTAAAGGCAAACAGTACCAAATCAATTTTCAAGAGGACGAAAAACTGCGCAAGTTTATCAAAGATAAGCTTAAGCACGCCGGCGTAGCCAAAATTGAGATCGAGCGCGCCGCAAACAAGGTGAAAATCATCATCTCGACCGCGCGCCCCGGTGTCGTCATCGGCAAAAAAGGCACGGGAATCGATGCTCTTAAAGTCGAAATCCAAGGCCTTACGACGAACGAAGTTTTCGTCAACATCCAAGAAGTGCGCAAGCCCGACTTAGATGCCCAGTTGGTTGCCGAGAACATCGCGCTCCAGCTTGAAAAACGTATCTCGTGGCGCCGCGCTTTGAAAAAAGCATTGGCCGCCGCCGTTAAAGGCGGAGTCCGCGGGATCAAAATTCGCGTTAGCGGCCGTCTTGATGGCGCCGAAATCGCGAGATCTGAATGGTACAACGAGAAGAGCGTCCCGCTACACACCCTGCGCGCCGACATTGACTACGGAACTGCCGAAGCACTCACCACTTACGGACTGATTGGTCTTAAAGTGTGGATCTACAGAGGCGATGTTTACTCGGCACGTGAGATTGAGGAGAAGAGCCGTGTTAAGTCCTAAAAGAGTTAAATGGAGAAGACAGCACCGCGGAAACTTCAAAGGTTTCGCAATGCGTGGTAGTTCACTGGCCTTCGGTGATTTCGGTCTTTGCGCGGTTGAAGCGCACAACCTGACCGCGCGTCAGATTGAAGCAAGCCGTATCGCGATCAGCCGCTCGGTTAAACGTGGTGGCAAATTGTGGCTACGCGTATTTCCTGATCTGCCGTTGACCCGTAAGCCCGCCGAAACTCGGATGGGTAGCGGTAAAGGCTCGCCGGAATTGTGGGTAGCGAAGATCCTTCCGGGTCGTATTTTGTTTGAAATGAACGGGGTTACCCGTGAGCAAGCCGAAAGCGCTTTCCGCCTCGCTTCTCACAAATTGCCCTTTAAAACTAAGTTTGTGGCTCGGGAGTAGTTATGAAGTTTGCTGATGTTAAAGAATTGACGAGCTCGGAATTACGCAAACGCGTAGTGACCTTGCGTGAAGAGCTTTTCGAAGCCCGCATGAAGCACACGCTCGGCCAGCTTGGCAGCCCGATTGAAATTCGCCACAAGCGCAAAGATCTCGCTCGTCTTAAGACCGCTCTTGTGATGAAGCTTGGTCAAAGCCCGAAGGCTGCCGCAGCTCCAAAAGCCGCGGCCGCTCCCAAGGCTACCGCCGCTCCGAAAACTAAAAGTGCGCCGAAGTCCGCGAAGACAAAAGGATAGAGTATGTCTGTAAAAGATGTAGATAAACAAACAGAACAGCGCGAAAACGTTCGCCGCCAAGAAGTGGTCGGCGAAGTGATCAGCGACAAGATGGATAAAACCATCACCGTCCAAATTTTCCGTCGCGTTCGTCACGAGATGTACGGCAAGTACCTGAAGAAAACTTCGGTTTACAAAGCCCATGATGAAAAGAACCAAGCCAAAAAAGGCGATAAAGTTCGTATCCAGATGACTCGCCCGCTCAGCAAAACGAAGCGCTGGCGCCTGATGGAAGTCGTAACTAAGGCCGAAGCCGATATTGAGGTGAACGTATGATCCAGATGCAAAGCCGCTTGCGCGTAGCCGATAACTCGGGTGCCCGCGAAGTTATGTGCATTAAAGTTTTGGGCGGATCAAAGCGTCGCTACGCGGCCATTGGTGACATCATCGTGGTCTCGGTAAAAGAGGCTCTTCCGAATTCAAAAGTTAAAAAAGGTGACGTAGCTAAAGCCGTTGTCGTTCGCACAATTCACAAATTGCGCCGCGCCGACGGAAGCTATATTCGCTTCGACGATAACTCCGCGGTGTTGATCAACGCGGCTAAAGAACCGATCGGAACTCGTATCTTCGGACCCGTTGCGCGTGAATTGCGTGCGAAGGCTTTCGTTAAGATCGTTTCGTTGGCTCCCGAGGTAATTTAAGATGGCTGACGAAAAGAAACCTAAAAAAGCAAAAGGCGAAGGCGCCGATAAGGCTCCCAAAGCTGAAAAAGCGCCTAAAGTTAAAGGCGAAACCGTAAAGATCGGTCTTCAAGAGAAGTACCGCGCTGACATGGTTCCCGCTCTCATGAAAGAGCTGGGCTTGAAAAGTTCGATGCAGGTTCCGGGCTTGAAGAAGATCGTGATCAACTTGTCGACGGCCGAGGCCGTAAAAAACCCGAAGGTGTTGAACACCGCGGTTGACGAGCTCACGGCCATCACCGGTCAAAAAGCGGTGATCACCAAGGCGAAGAAGTCGATCTCGAACTTCAAACTTCGTGAAGGTATGCCCATCGGTTGTATGGTTACTCTCCGCAAAGAGAGAATGTGGGCTTTCCTCGAGCGTTTGATTCATTTGTCTTTACCGCGTGTACGCGATTTCCGTGGCTTGAATGCCCGCGGTTTTGATGGCCGTGGCAATTACAACATGGGCTTGAAAGAACAAATTATCTTTCCGGAAATCGATTACGACAAAGCGGAACAAGTGCGCGGGATGAATATCTCCATCTGCACTTCGGCCGTTAATGACAATCAGGGACGCGCATTGCTCGAAGCCTTAGGCATGCCGTTCAGAAAGCGTACGTAGGGGATTTGGAAATATGGATACAATTGGTGATTTTTTAACAAGAATTCGCAACGCCGGCGCCTCGAAACACGAGAAGCTGGATATCCCGGCCTCGAACGTTCGCGTGGGCATTGCCAAGATCTTGTTGGATCAAGGCTACATCCGCTCGTTCAAAGTCGTTCGCGACGATAAACAAGGCGTGATGCGCGTTTATTTGAAGTACAACGACAAGGGTAAACCGGTTATTACCGCGATTGATCGCGTGAGCCGTCCTGGTCGCCGCGTTTACATTAAGTCAGACGAAGTTCCTTTGGTTCGTGATGGTTTTGGTATTTCCATTCTCAGCACAAACCGCGGCGTCGTCGACGGTGACACCGCCAAGAAAGATAAACTTGGCGGCGAGTACCTCTGTAACGTTTGGTAATCGGACTTCGATTTTTGTGAACCGTTCGATATTGAGCGGTTCTTAATTTGTGAACCGTATTTGAAGCGGTTCTATTAAAAAGGTGAGTTATGTCTCGTGTAGGTCGGTCCCCGGTATTTTTAGATAAAACGGTTCAAGTGACCGTTAATCCGAAGAACGAAGTTCTCGTTAAAGGTGCTAAGCACGCTTTGACGATCGCTATGCGTCCCGAAATCAAAGCGGAAATCAAAGATGGTAAAGTGCAGTTGACGACCATCAATGATGCGCCCACAACTCGCGGCTTTCACGGCCTTTACCGCGCCTTGATCCAAAATGCGGTCACGGGCGTCACCAAAGGTTGGACTCGCGATCTCGAACTGAACGGCGTCGGTTACCGCGCGGCCGTTACGGGCAAAAAGCTTGAGTTGACCTTGGGCTACAGCCATCCGGTTGTTTTCATGATTCCGCAAGGCATTGAGATCACGATCGAGAAGCAGACAAAAATCACCGTCGCCGGCCCCAGCCGCGAACAGGTTGGCCAAGTTGCCGCGAAAATCCGCAGCTTCCGTCCGCCCGAGCCGTACTTGGGTAAAGGCGTTAAATACGCGGATGAGAAACTGCGTCGCAAAGCCGGTAAATCGGCCGCGAAGTAATCCGTTAGGGTTAATGCTGCGTCTCCTTTATAGAGGCGCTTTACTGAGATTTTTTAAGAATTCGTAGATGACGAAGAGGAAAATATGATTCGCATTAAGATGAAAAACAAAACGGTACACAAAGTGACCAAGCGCTTGAAAAACCGCGCGCGCATCCGCAAAAAAGTGGATGGAGCTTCGGAGCGTCCGCGTTTGTCGGTTTACCGCAGCGGCCGTCATATTTACGCGCAAATCATCGACGACAGCACCGGCAAAACTTTGGCCGCGTACTCAACCCTCGAAGGTAATCTCGACAAAAAGAACATCGAGACGGCGAAACAGGTCGGCACTGAGCTCGCGAAGCGCGCCATCGGTAAAGACATTAAAAGCGTAGTTTTCGATCGTAGCGGCTACGTGTTCCATGGCCGCGTAAAAGCCGTAGCCGACGGCGCCCGCGAAGGTGGATTGAGCTTCTAGATCTGAGATTGGGAGCTCGCATTTTCGAGCCCACCGATTCGATCGCTCGCAGTTGCGAGCTCTAGATTTTGATTTTTAAAAAGGGATAACCGCGTAGGCGCGGTCCCAATTTGCCAGCGTAAGCGGCAGGAGACATAAGTGGAAAATCAGCAAGGTGAATTGATGGAGCGTGTGGTTGCAATCAATCGCGTCGCCAAAGTTGTGAAGGGCGGACGCCGCTTTTCCTTCGCGGCACTCGTGGTTGCAGGCAACGGTACCGGTGAAGTCGGATTCGGAACCGGTAAAGCCGGCGAAGTTCCCGAAGCTATCGGCAAAGCCGGCCGCATGGCTAAGAAATCTTTGAAACGTATGAATATCAAAGAAAGCCGCACCATCCCCCACCAAGTGATCGGTAAATTCGGAGCGGCGAAAGTCATTCTTATGCCCGCATCGCCCGGTACCGGCGTTATCGCCGGCGGTCCCATCCGCGCGGTTCTGGAGGCCGTCGGTATTAAAGATATTTTGACCAAGTGCGTAGGCACGACCAATCCGCACAACGCGGTTCGCGCCACGATGAATGGTCTCGAGCAATTGATTATGAGCCGTCCCGTTAAAGGCGCGGAGTAAGAGGTAGACCATGGCAAAATCTTTTAAAGTAACCTTGAAGCGTGGATTGATCGGTACGACCCAAAGCCAGCGCGACGCCGTTCGTTGCCTCGGCCTTCGTCGAATCAACCATAGCAATGTAATCCAAGATAACCCGGCGAACCGCGGACAGATTTCGAAAGTCCAGCATCTCGTCCAAGTTGAAGTTCAATCGTAGTTTTTTGATATGGCGCGATCGTAAGAACGATCGCTTAGGAGATTAAAGTGAGCATACTCGGCAGCTTAACAAAACACAGAGGTTCGACCCATAACACCAAGGCACTCGGTCGTGGCCGTGGCTCGGGTAAAGGTGGAACATCGACCAAAGGCGGAAAAGGCCAAAAAGCCCGTAAGGGAACTCCGATACGCCGCGGCTTCGAGGGTGGTCAAACGCCTTTGATTCGCCGTATGCCCAAAGTAGGGTTTACGAACACCGAATTTAAGAATATTTTTGAGATTGTGAATTTGAACCAACTTCAGTCTTTTACGGGAACCATTGGCCCTGATGAACTGGTGAAAGCCGGCTTAGTGAGCAAGAAAGCTCGCGTTAAAATCTTGGGTCGCGGCGACGCTCCTCAAGGTTTGACCGTGAAAGCTCACAAATTCAGTGAAACCGCCAAGGCCGCCCTAGAAAAGGCTGGAGGAAAAGTCGAGGTAGTTTAGTGGCCGCACCAGGTATGAGCATCCCAGCCGATCTTCGTAAACGCATCTTATTTACCCTTGGAATCCTGGCGGTTTACCGTCTGGGTGTCCACGTTCCCGTCCCGGGCGTGGATGCAAACGTCATGTTGGCGTTCTTCCAGCAACAAGCTTCCGGCGGTATCTTCGGTATGTTCAACACGTTTACCGGTGGAGCGCTCGAGCGTTTCTCGGTCTTCGCGTTGGGCATCATGCCGTATATCTCGGCATCTATTATCTTCCAGTTATTACAAACAGCCGTGCCTTACCTCGAGCAGTTGAAAAAAGAAGGTGAGCCCGGCCGCAAGAAGATCAATCAGTACACCCGTTACGCCACTTTGGTTTTAGCGATTGTTCAAGGTTACGCCATGGCGTCTTTCCTTGCGCAAGCGGATCACCAAGGCGTTCCGTTGGTGACGACCCGTGCTTTCGGGCCCGGTCTAAGCTTCCATTTAGTAACGATTGTTACTTTGATGGCAGGTACATGCTTCGTCATGTGGTTGGGTGAACAGATCACCGAGCGTGGAATCGGTAACGGAACTTCGCTCATCATCTTTACCGGGATTGCCGCCGGCGTGCCTTCGGGCGCGATCCGCATGTGGCAGATGGTGAATTCGGGCGAACTCAATCCTTTGCTCGCTTTCGGTATCGTTGCGGCGATGGTTGCGATCATCGGTGTCATCGTATTCTTGGAAGTTGGCCAACGTCGAATTCCGATCCAGTATTCGCAGCGTGCACCCACGCGTGAGGGCATGGCCCAATCGCAACAAAGTCACTTGCCGATGAAGATCAACTTTTCGAACGTTATTCCGCCGATCTTCGCGAGCTCGTTGTTGATGTTTCCGGCTACGATGGGTCAGTTTATTCAGAACCCAACGTTGAAGACTTTGGCCGACACGTTGAATCCGACCCATCCGATTTACAATTTATTGTTCGTCGGTCTGATCGTATTCTTCTGCTTCTTCTATACCGAGATCGTTTTCAATCCGACGGAAGTTTCCGACAACTTGAAAAAGTACGGCGGTTTTATTCCGGGCATTCGCGCGGGTAAAAGCACTGCGGATTACATCAAGAAGGTTCTCGATCGTTTGACCGTCGCCGGTGCCGCGTACCTAAGTTTGGTGTGTGTATTACCGACGATCCTGCAAAACCAATTCAAGGTGCCGTTTTACTTCGGTGGAACCTCACTTTTGATTTTGGTCGGTGTGGCACTGGACACGAGCCAGCAGATTCAATCGCATCTCTTGACGGCTCGCTACGAAGGCATGCTTAAGGGCGTTAAGCTCAAGAGCCGGAGGGTTCAATATTGAACCTGATCCTGTTTGGGCCTCCGGGCGCAGGCAAAGGCACTCAATCACAGCTGTTGGTTGAGCGCCAGAAGATGAAACAAATCAGCACGGGCGATTTGTTCCGTGCCGCGATCAAAAATTCGACATCTCTTGGTAAGGAAGCCAAAGGATATTTGGATGCAGGGAAGCTAGTTCCGGACTCGGTCACCATTGGTTTGGTGGAAGAAGAGTTAGGAGCGCTTAAAGGCACGAAGTTTATCCTGGATGGTTTCCCGCGCAACGTGGCTCAGGCCGACGCGCTCGCAAACATCCTGAAAAAAACCGGCAAGACGATCGATAAGGTCTTCTTCGTCGAAGTGCCCATCAATTTGCTTTTGGGGCGGCTTGCGGGCCGTCGGGTGTGTCGAACCTGCGCAACGGTTTACCACATCGAATCGAAACCTCCGACGAAGGAGAACGTTTGCGATGCCTGCGGTGGAGAAGTCTACCAGCGCGCCGACGATAAAGAGGAAGTGATCCGCACTCGTCTCGAAGCCTACGAGACAAGTACGCGGCCCCTGAAAGAGTACTACAAGGCAAAAGGTCCCCAAACCTACGTGGAAATCGATGGAACGGGGACGAGTGAACAGGTGTTTGAGAGATTAACCCGAGTCATGCAGGGAAAAAGCTGACGGCACATTTGACCATTAGTCAAATGTCGTGCCAGAAAGTGCTTGTCTTGCAAATTTGCGAATGCTAGCCTCACCGCTTGCATTCTCAAATTGACCTCCGAAAGGCTGAAAAGTTCAGTAATTTCGTGGGTTTGACTGATCGTAACCGTTTCGCGACAGAGGTCCGTATGAAAGTCAGAGCTTCCGTTAAACGTATTTGCAACAAGTGCAAAGTTATCCGCCGCCGCGGAGTTTTGCGCGTCATTTGTGAAAACGCGAAACACAAACAAAGACAAGGATAGATAAATGGCTCGTATTGCCGGCGTAGATTTGCCAAGAAATAAACGCATCGAAATTGCTCTCCAATATATTTATGGAATTGGCAAAACTCGCGCGAAAGAAATCGTTGCAAAGACGGGTTTCCCCACCACGCTCCGTACGGATGCATTGACCGACGAACAAGTCGCGAAACTGCGTAACGTCATCGAGAGTGGTTTAAAAGTGGAAGGTGATTTGCGCCGCGAAGTCGGACAAAGCATCAAGCGCTTGATGGATCTCGGCTGCTACCGCGGTCTACGCCATAAAAAAGGTCTGCCTACCCGTGGTCAGCGCACGCGTTCAAACGCGCGCACTCGCAAAGGCCCGCGTAAGACGATCGCGAACAAGAAGAAAACGGTTTAACACAGTGATCATGGCCGGATAATTCTCCGGTCTGAGTGCACTCAATATTTGGAGTAATGCCTAATGGCTGACGCAAAAGCGCAGGAAATGGTCAAAAAGGACAGCGGTCCTAAGAAAAAAGTAAAACGGAACGTTCCCGTGGGACGTTGTTTCGTGCAAGCCGGTTTCGGCAACACGATCGTCACTTTTACTGACCTGAACGGCAACACGCTCGCGTGGTCGTCGGCAGGTATGCAAGGTTTCAAAGGTAGCCGTAAAGGCACGCCCTTCGCGGCTCAAGTTGCGGCCGAAGATGCCGGCAAAAAAGCGATGGAAGCGGGAATGAAAACCGTAGACGTCGTTGTACGTGGCCCGGGCGCCGGTCGTGAACCCGCCGTTCGTGCATTAGCTTCGCTTGGTTTCCGCGTAACTTCACTCAAAGATTTGACGCCGATTCCGCACAACGGATGTCGTCCGCCGAAACGCCGCCGGATTTAACATTGCGGATCGCAGGCTTGCGATCCTTTGATGTTGCGGATCGCAGGCGTGCGATCCTTAATGTTCGCGATCGCGCAGTGTTGAAGGTGATCGCAACGGCGATCGCGCTATGTAAAGTGAAGTTTGGATTTTTGATTTTTTGGTTTTAAATATTTGTGAAGGTGACCGCTGGCGGGGCCTTCCAATTTCAGGGAGTACTGATGGGACAATTGGCAATGCAACCTCACTATTACAAATTCTGGCGCGAACTCATTAAACCTAAAGGTTTCGAAGTTGAAAAAGAAAGCCTGACCACTCGTTACGGCAAATTCAACGTTCGTCCGCTTGAGCGTGGCTTTGGCGTGACCTTAGGCAATTCGCTCCGCCGTGTTTTGTTGAGCTCGATGATGGGTTCGGCGGTTTCGGCCGTTAAATTTGAAGGTGTATTGCACGAGTTCTCGACGATTCCCGACGTTCTCGAGGATGTTACGGACATCATCTTAAACCTTAAAGAAGTTCGTTTCCGCCAATTCGATCCCGAGCAAAAAACTCTGCGCATCTCGAAGACCGGCCCCGGCAAAGTGACTGCCGCCGACATCCAATTGATCGAAGGCATTGAAATCTTGAACCCGGATCAACACATTGCCACCCTCGGTAAAGATGGCCGTTTCGAAGCCGAACTGGTAATCAGCTTCGGTCGTGGTTACGTTGAAGCCGAAGGCCGCGGTAAAGATTTGCCCGTCGGTTACATCGCCGTCGACGCTCTTCATAGCCCTATCCGCCGCGTAAACTACGTGGTGAATGCCGCTCGTGTTGCTCAGCGTACGGATTACGATGCATTGACCTTAGAAGTTTGGACCGATGGTTCTTTGAAACCCGAAGAAGCGGTTGCTCTCGGTTCGAAGATTCTCAAAGAACAGCTGCAAATCTTCCTTACGTTCGACGAGAACATGGAACCCGTCGCTGAAGAAGAAGACACGCGTTCACCCTCGTTCAACGAAAACTTGTTCCGCTCGGTCGACGATCTCGAATTGTCTGTCCGTTCGGCAAACTGCTTGAAGAACGCGAACATTCGCTACATCGGCGAATTGGTTTCGAAAACCGAAGCCGAGATGTTAAAGACCAAAAACTTCGGCCGCAAATCTTTGAACGAAATCAAAGAAATCCTGTCGAACATGGGATTGTCGTTGGGTATGAAAGTTGACGGTTGGCCGCCTCCCGGATGGGATCCGAACAACCCGATCAAGCCGCAAGCCCCGGCCGCGCCGATCGTTCGTAATGATGGCGGAGCGCCCCAGCAGTAAAACGCAATCGTTGCGAGCAAGCTGTAATCGAATTTTGAATTTTTAGGAGATTGAGATGAGACACCGTACAAAAAGACATAATTTCCACCGCCGTCCCGGTCCGCGCGTCGCTTTGATCCGCGGTATGGTGCAGTCGTTGGTTGAGCATGGCCGTATTAAGACGACCGTGGCCCGTTGCAAAGAAGTTCGCCGCCACGTTGAGCGCGCGGTGACCGTTGCTAAGCGCGGTGGACTCCACGCTCGCCGTTTGTTGCTTTCACGTTTCCCTAACGACACCGTCGTTGGGATCTTGATGGACGATCTCCAAAAACGCATGGGTGAACGCCCGGGCGGTTACACTCGCATCGTAAAAATCGGTGCGCGTGGTGGTGATCAGGCCGATATGGCTTTCCTCGAGTTCGTTGACTACGTTCCGAAAGCGGCCGACAGCGATGAGACCGTAAAAGGTACGACCAAAGAACAAAAGTTAGCTGCCCGTGCTCGCGCTGCCGTAAAAGCAAAAGTAAAAAAGAACGTTCGCCGCATCCAAGGCAAATCGCGCGCGGAAGCTCGCATCCTCAATCCCATGTAGTCTTCTCCTAAAGAAGATTGGCTTGAACGAAGAACCCGGAGAGATCCGGGTTTTTTGTTTTTTGGAGATCATTTAGCTCATTCAAGTAGCCGGGAAAAACTTGTGGTCCAAACCGTCGCCGCGACGTTTCCTGTCTGGAAAGGAAACGTGGCGTTACCCGGTTGTATGCAGGTTCTCGCCGCGTACCGGACTCGCATGGCGTTTGGCATTCTATCTGCGTGTGGGACTCGATCCGCGTGTGGGACTCGATCCGCGTGTGGGACTCGATCCGCGTGTGGGACTAGATCCGCGTGTGGGACTAGATCCGCGTGTGGGACTAGATCCGCGTACGGTCGGTGTACCCGAAGTGGGCCGTCTAATTTACCCGCGCCGGCGCGGGTAGAGCATGGCCGGTTTAGCCGTTAATCCGCTCACACTTTATAAAAAACTTTGTACCAGTTCCAGAAGGCGGTGAGGCCGGTTTCGAGGCTCGTGTTCGGCGCGAATTCGAAATCGCGTTGCAGGTCGCCGACGTCGGCGTAGGTGTCGGGCACGTCGCCGGGTTGCATGGGCTTCATCTCAAGCTTCGCTTTTTTGCCGATCACTTTTTCTAAAGTAGCGATGAAATCCGAGAGCAAAACCGGCTTGTGATTGCCGATGTTGTAAATGCGGTAGGGCGCCTTGGCCGTTGCGGGGTCGGGTGAATTACCGGACCACACCAGATTGGGGCTTGGCGCCTGCCACAGCACCCTCAAAACGCCTTCGACAATGTCGTCGACGAAGGTGAAGTCACGGCGATGATGACCGTTATTAAATACCTGGATGGTTTCACCCTTTAATATTTTCTCGGTGAACGAAAATACGGCCATGTCGGGGCGTCCCCATGGTCCGTAAACCGTAAAAAAACGCAGGCCCGTCGCGGGCAATTGGTACAGGTGCGAGTACGAATGAGCCATCAGCTCGTTCGCCTTTTTGCTCGCGGCGTAGAGCGAGATCGGGTGCTCGGTCGGATGGTGAACGGAATAGGGCATCAGAGTATTCGCGCCGTAGACGCTTGAGCTCGAAGCGTAAACGAGGTGCGCGGTGCCGAGTTGCCGGCAAGCCTCCAAAATATTGAGGAAGCCCTTGAGGTTGCTCTCGACGTAGACGTGTGGGTTCTCGAGTGAGTAGCGGACCCCGGCTTGCGCGGCCATGTGCAAAACGCGATCGGGTTTAAAATCGCGGTAAGCGGAGAGCAGCGCTTCGGTGTCGGCGATGTTTATATCTTCGAAGGTCAAACGGCCCGGCAAATCCAGATCGCGGATGTGCTTCAACCGCGCGTGCTTCAAATTGACGTCGTAGTACGGAAAGAAATTATCGATACCGAGGACCGAGTGGCCCTGGGCTAATAATTTCTGCGTGAGGGCGGCGCCGATAAAACCTGCGGCGCCCGTGACTAAGATTTTCTGCGAAGTGTTTTGTGACATAGGCCCGGTACGTTACCGGGCGCGGGTGAACTCGTCTACGAGGAAGTCGCGAGCGCCGGGGAAGTCCTTCGGCTTAGGAGATGGCCAACGCTTCGATGCGCTCGAAAACGCGGTCCATATCGTATTCGCGTAAGGCTTTGGCGCGGGCGCGTGACGCGAAGTCCGCGGCTACTTCGGGGTTCATGAATTGGAGCATCGCCTGGGCCAGGCTTGCCGAGCTTCGGGGCTCGCACAACAAACCGGTTTGCCCGCGGTCGAGGATTTCTGGGGTGCCGCCGGAGTCCGTTCCTACGACCGGTAAACCCGACGCTAGTGCTTCGAGCAATACGTTCCCGAAATTCTCCTCGTACGAAGGCATTACGAAAACGTCGAGTGCGTTCATGACGTCGGGGATGTCTTTGCGGAAATCGGTAAGGATCACCTTGCCGTCGAGATTCAATTCGCGAAGCCGGCTTTTGACCAGCCGGTCGAAATCGCCTTCGCCGATCGTATTACCGCCGACCAGAACAAAGCGCGCTTGCGGACTGCGCTCGAGAACTTGGGCCGCGGCCTCAACGAATTCTAATGAGCCTTTTTGTTTATCTAGGCGGCCGATCAAACCAAAGAGTGTTTGCTGCGGGTGAACGCCCCAGCTCTCGCGAATGTCGTCGCGACGGGGGCGCGGGGCGAAGCGGGTGATGTCGACGCCGTTCGGGATCACGGTGAACTGCGCCTGCGAGACGGGCAGGCACCGGGCTAGATAATCTTTTTGGATATGGCTTAACGCGATCATCCGATTGAGGCGGCCGTACATGTGACCGTGCAGAAAATCTTTCTTGTTTACGTCTTTGAAGAACATGCGCGCGAAGCCGAACAGTTTGACCTCCGGCATGCCGTACAAAGCCGGCGTGACGAGCCAAATATCTTTCATGTGGTGCAGGAACAAAGCTTTGACGTTGTTCTCTTTGATCCAGCGCCGCACCTGCAGCGTGGTCGAGGGCGCGAAGTATTTGCCCGACTTCACGGTTTTCGCGCTCAGGTTTTGTTCGAGCAATGCGCGGTGAATCGGCGATTCCGGTTCGCAGATTTCAAACGACGGGTAGCCCTTCTGCGCGAAGAGGCGCGTCATCTTTACCGAAGACATCTCAAGGCCGCCCCAGGCGCCCGAGAAACATAAGTTAGCGATCGCGGGTTTTTGCATTTGCGGAAATTAGCATGGAAAGTGCAAATTGGGGAAGCGGGTGAACGGGCGGAAATAGACGGGCTTTGCATGGCGCTCCCGGCCAATCTTGCCCCACGGGAGGCGACATGACGACAACCACAATGAACGGCGAATCAACGATGAAGCAAGATCAAACCAAAACGCGAGGCCGAAAGAATCACAAAAGCGTGGCCAATCCGCAGAAATTTTCTTTGCCGGTTTTAAAAGCACGCCTCGGGGCTTTCGCAACGGCGGTCGGTGATCATCAAGTATTGATGTTGGCCGGCTCCATTGCCTACACCACGGCTTTAGCCTTGGCGCCGTTCGTTCTAATCATGCTCGCGTTCGCTTCGCTTTTAGGACAACATTTTCAGAATCAGATGTATAGGCAAATGACGTCACTCCTCGGCGGCGAGGCGGGTAGCGCGATCAAAATGGTCGTTGAGAACGCCGACAATAGCAAATCCGCGACGACAATCTCGGGCTTGATCGGGCTCGCGGTTCTCGCGGTAAGTGCCTCGGCGGTGTTTAGCGGTTTGCGTTTGGCGCTCGACATGATTAACGAAACTCCGCTCGACAAACAGCCGTCGGGGGTCAAGGGCTTCTTACGCGATAAGTTTCTTTCGCTCGGGCTGGTGTTTGGCTTTGTGTTTTTGGCGGTGGTATCGCTCGCCGTGACCGCTGTACTGTCGGGAGCCTTCGCGGGCGCCGAGGCGACGGTCTGGACCGTGGTGTCGTTCGTAGTTAACGTCGTTTTGTTCACCGGGCTCTTCACGGCGATGTTTCATTTTATTCCGACCGAGCGTTTAGGTTGGCGGCATTCGGCCATCGCGGGGGCGTGTGCCGCGGCGTTCTTCTTGATCGGTAAAACGATCATCGGACTCTATCTCGGCAACGCGGCGGTCGGCTCGGCTTACGGCGCGGCCGGAACCTTCGTCGTGTTTCTCGTCTGGGTGTATTACACGGCGGCGACCTTACTCATCTCCTACGAATTCGCCACCAACGTCTTCATTAAGGACGTGCCTGAAAAGGCGTAGGCCGCTATAGTGGGCGGATGTGGAATTATAAAGCAGCGTTAGTCGTTTTGCTCACCGCGGGAATTCTTTCGTTTCCGCTTTACCGCTACTGGGAATACCTCACCAAAGGTATGCGCCCGCCGGTCTCCACGCAAAAGCTAAATAGCATGGAGATCGAAGGCGTTCCTGATTTCTCAATCAAAGATTTGAACGGCAAAGAAGTTTCGATGAAGGACTTTCGCGGCAAACTTGTGCTCGTGAATATCTGGGCCACGTGGTGCGCACCTTGCGTAAAAGAATTCCCGTCGATGAAACGTTTGGTTGAAAAGTTCCCGAACGACTTAGCTATCCTCGCGGTTTCTTACGACCGCCAGCGTGAAGACATCGATGCGTTCATCAAGGCCTTCGGCGGTATTCCTTCGAACTTCCACATCGCCTGGGACAAAGAGAAGAAAACGACCGAGGTCTTCGGCACCGACGTTCTGCCCGAGACCTACATCATCTCGCGCGAAGGTAAGATGATCCGCAAGATCGCCGGTGAGGCCACCTGGGATGAACCGATGGCGCTCGAGTTCTTCAAGGAGCTGGTGGACGGCTCGTACTTTAAGCCCACGCCCCCGGGCCTCGGCCACTAACTGGCCTGATTTTTCCAAAGTAAACCTTCCGAACGCTTGGATTGCCACTGAATGAGGCTGGGGGAGACCCTCGCCGACAATTTTGGGCACCTCCGGGAAATAATTCTAAACAAGATAAAGCACTCTGGAAGGAGCTTTAAAATGAAAGCAGTCAATTTGTTCGTCACGGGTTTGGTACTTACCCTCGGCCTTACCGCTTGCGGAGCCGTCAAGGACGCGAAGAACGCCGAAAACATGCAGAATCAGGGCAACGCCCTCGGTACGCAAATCAACGCGGAAAACAAAGCTCTCGAGAGCGATGACATCTATCTCACAACATTAACTAAATCTATTTATATAGATTGGACCAAGAAAACGCCCGAAAAGCGCGCCGAGTTACGCAAGCGCCTTACCGCAGTCATGATGAATTCGATCCGCTACACCGAAATCGGTAGACACAAAGACATGAAAATCAAAGACGGCCAAGGCACTTGGAAGGCCGAATTGGTTACGGAAAATGCGAAACGCTACATCAATTCTTTAGATAAAGTTGAAGGCAAAACACAAACGTACCCCGAAGTCGCCGTTAAGTAGGCCGGCTCCCACGCGGCCGAAGTGAGAGGCCGCGTGTTTATGAATTCCCTGTTGGTGTATGTTCCATGTCCCGGTTGCAACGCGATGTTTCCTCTCTAGACAGGAAACGCTGCGACGTAAATAAAGGGCGTTTAGTTCGCGTATGATCTATGCCCGCCCACGCTCGACCGATGCCCGTGTACGACCGATGCCCGTTCGCGTACGGACGATGCTTTAGCCGCCGAACTTCAGCTTCTTCAATAATTTTTTGCCCTCTTCTTCGAGCTTCTTGCCCTGGCCTTTGCCCTTACCGCCCTCGACTTGGGCTTTGGCGTCGGCGACGACCTTATCGACTTGTTCTTTTTTAAGACCTAAATCTTTGGTGAGGTTGGCGATGGTTTTGTCCATCTCGGCTTTGAGCTTATCGCGCTCTTTACCGATTCGCTGATCGACCATAGCCTTCAGCTGCGCTTGCGCCTGGGCTAATTTAGCTTGCAGCTGCTTTTGAAAACCTTTGGCGAGCTCTTCACCTAAATTGGAATTGATGTGCACGCTAAAGTCGCTGAAGCTGCCGCGCACTTGCGCGTTCAGATCGACCATCGGGATACCTTTTAGAATCGCGTCGATCGTTTCTTTCACCAATTTATTTTTAGCTTCGAGGTCATACTTGATGTCGTTGAAAGTGTTCTTGATCTCGAGGGTGATCTCTTCGTTCACGTAGGCGGCGACCAACTGGCTCGAACCGCTGCTCTCGGCGATGCCGAGTTTTACGTCGGAGCTGTCGGACAATTTATAGCTGCCGGTGGGAAATTTCCCAACCTTGAGACGTAAACCTTCTTGCGGCTGTTCGGTGCGGTGGTCGAGCGTGATAACGGCGTCGACGCCCATGACCTGCTGCTTCGGGAAATTGCCGGCGAGTTTGATCTCGGTGGGTTTGTTGATGAAAGCCTGGTCGGTGGTCAGATTGAGAATGTCGCCCTTGATGTCGCCGCTGAGTTCGGAAGTGCCGAGCTCGCTACTGATGCCCGCGTGCTTAAGCCAAAAGAGCGGGTAGCCCGTGGTGATCGGGAATTGGTAGTTCTTGCCCTCGCCGCGGCGGCGCGGAACGACGGCTTCTTCTTGCTTGGCTAATTTTTCGGCGGCGGTCTTTTTTGGCGGCATGTACTTTCGCGCGACCTGAATATATTTTTGGACCGAAACCAACTTGCTTTCGACCATCGACATGAACAATTGCTGCGAAAATTCTTTGCTGTCTATTTTCGGAATTTTAAAACGCGTTTGTAGATCTTTGATGTCTTCTTGGACCATCTTCTCGAGATCTTTGAACGCTTGCGTGTAGACGGAGACGTCGCCGTTGACGTCTTTCGAGGTCTGCTCAACCATCTTCACCTTAGCGTCGGCATCTTTGATGATTTTGTCGGCCTCTTTAAGATTAGCGGCAAGCTCGGCGGGATTTTTGACGTCGAACTTCAAAGCCTTCACGCGAGCTTCGTATTGCTTAAGCTCTTCCGGCTTGGGTAGATCTTTGATCTGCTTTTCCCATTTGGCCTTCTTAACTTCAAGTTCGGCTTGGAGGGCCTTGATGCGGGCGTCGGATTTGAGTTCGCCCTGCAGCGCTTTCAACTGTTCCTTTGGATCGGTGCCGCCGAGGATCGCCGCCACGTCGCCTAAGAAATTTTGGTTAAACTGTTTGCGCGTTTGCGCGAGTACTTGGTCTTGGGCTTTTTCAACCACCGATTTGCCCGTCGAGGGTGGTGAAGGTGGCACGACGTAACCCGGTTTTTTTCGCGGGGTAAGTGCCTGGATATTATTGATAGAAGCTTCGTCTACGACGACCTTCGCGCGCAGCAAAGCGTCCCACAACATCTTAAATTTGATCGAACCGACTTCGACGGTGTTGCGCTCAGGTTTGTTCTTGTCGGTCACTTCGATATCGCCGACGTCTAGGCTCGCGCCCAAGAAGCTGGTGGTCAAGTAACCGACGTTAACTTCGGCGCCGTTCACTTGTGTTCCGACGTATTCGATAAGCCGGCGAACGTGACCGTCGAAAAATAACTTGAAGTATGCCCCCACGAGTAACGTGAGGATAAGTACCGGGATGATCGCTTCGAAGCGAATCGGGCCCTTGGCTTTTTTCTTTTTAGCGGGCTGTTCGCCCGCCGCTTTATCCGTAGAGGTTGTCATAGGAGTAGTACCATTTGAAGAGGGAGGTGGCCTGCATGGCCTTCCACATTTTAGTGTTCTTGATCTTCGCTAAAATTGTCTCGCGGTAACGGATGATGAGCATGCGGCTGATAAAGTAGATGAATGGACTTAACACAATCGCGACCACGCCCGATCCCATCACGATCGTGTTATTAAAGCGGGTGAGCGGCACGATCGGCATGTTGTACATCGCCGTGAACGTTTCCTGCAGACCGTCGAGCTCTAAAATTTTAACGCCGACCGAATGAAAAACGGGATCGAGCAACCAGGCGATGAACGCGAAGAAAAACGCGGCCAGAAACGCCGCGCCGGACTGTATGCGAAAAAAGAAAATGCAAATGAACACCAGCAGGGATTGCAGTGACAACAGCGGCGTCATGCCTAGAACAAAACCCGCCGCGATACCGGCCGCGATTTGGTTCTGCCCCGTTTCTGAATTCAACATCTTCAGAAACGCGAAGAGTTGTTTAAGTATTAAGGTCATCCGAAAACCTCCTTTTTCCTTGGCTCAAGCCTTAGCCTTCGCTTTAGCTCTTGTGAAAAAACTTAATCGTTTGCTCGATCACGTAATCTTGTTGATCGTCGGTCATATCAGGGTACAGCGGCAAGCTAACAACGGTTTCGGCCATCTTGCGGCTGACTTCGATATTCATCGTTCGGCCGAGTTCGGTGTACGCGGGCTGGTCGGGCATTGTGCGCGGGTAGTGAACCGCGGTGGGCACGCCGTTCGTTTGCATGAACTTCTGGAACTCTTCGCGCTTAGCCATTTGCAAAGTGTACTGCGCCCAAGCGCTCGTGCGATTCGGTGCGAGCAGCGGGAGGAGCACGCCCTTCGCTTCGAGCTCTTTGAATTCTTTGTTGTAGCGAGCGGCCACGCGGTCACGCTGTTCCAGCTCCCAAGAAAAACGTTCGAGTTTAGGAATGAGGATCGCGCACTGGAGCGTATCGAGCCGCGCGTTCACGCCGATCCGAGTATGATAATAACGCGATTTTTGGCCGTGCACGCGCACTTCGCGCATCGCTTCGGCCAGGCCGTCGTCGTTGGTGAAGATCGCGCCGCCGTCGCCGTAGCCACCGAGCGGTTTCGCGGGGAAGAATGAAGTCACGCCGACTTCCGACAAATTGCAACTGCGTTTGCCTTTGTACGTCGCGCCGAAACTTTGCGCGGCGTCTTCGATCACACGTAATTCGTGTTTTTTGGCGAAAGCATTGATCTCGTCCATCTCGGCGGGCTGCCCGTAAAGCGAAACCGGTTGGATCGCTTTGGTTTTTTCGGACAATGCTTTTTCAAGCTGGCGAACGTCGAGGTTGAACGTGCACGGATCGATGTCGACGTAAACGGGCGTCGCACCGACGAGCACGACCGTTTCGGCCGTTGCGATGAAAGAGAAGGCGGGGCAAATGACTTCGTCACCTGGGCCGATGCCCATCGCCATCATGGCCACGACGGCGGCGTCGGTTCCGCTCGCGACGGCGAGACAATGTTTGGTGCCGGTGAACGCATTTAATTTTTGTTCGAGTTCTTCAACCTCGGGGCCCATGATGAATTGGCCATGCTCTAAAACGGTTTGGATCCGCTGTTGAATCGGATCTTTGATAGCTTGATATTGCGCTTTGAGGTCGATAAATGGGATAGTTTTCATTGAGTGATTTTTTGGTTTACTGACTAACCTTTGCTTTTGCTTAAGTTTTGCATGAGGTAAAGTCGACTCGTCAATATAGGATATCTCGGGTCGCACGCTTGCCACCCTAAGTGAGGACGTAAATTCATGATTCCCGTCATACTCTCCGGCGGCAGCGGAACAAGACTCTGGCCCGTGTCGCGGGCGGCTTACCCCAAGCAGTTCTGCGAGTTTTTCGATGGTTCTTTTTTAGGCAATACGATTCGCCGGCTGAAGCCCTTGGGCGATGTCTATATTCTTACCACCGCGTCAATGAGCGCTCTGACTCATAGGGCCGTAAAGCAAGAAGGTCTCAATCCCGATAACGTGATCTTCGAGCCCATGGGCAAAAACACCGCGCCGGCCGTGGCCTTGCTTTGTCACATCCTGAACTTGCGCGGCAAAGCGGGCGAGATGGTTGGCGTTTTTCCGTCGGATCACTTGATCGCCGACGAAGAGATGTTTCAACGTGCGGTCAAACTCGCCGAGCAAACGGCGGCGCAAGGTTTTGTCACCACGCTCGGCGTGCTCCCGCATTATCCCGCGACCGGTTACGGTTACATCGAGGTCAGCCGCGAGGCGCTGAACAAAGAGAAAGAGCTCGAAGCCTTTAAGGTAAAAGGTTTCCGCGAAAAACCGAACGCCGAAACGGCGCAAGAGTACACCGGCTCGGGTCGCCATTTCTGGAACGCGGGAATGTTCGTATTCAAAGTTTCCGAGATGATCGCGCATTTTCAAAAATTTCAACCCCAGCTGTGGGAGAAAATTTCGAAGATCGACGCCGACATGAAGAACGCCGGTTTAAACTACGCGATGGTCGAAGGTATCTCACTCGATTACGCGATCATGGAAAAGCTCGCCGCGCAGGCCTGCGTCCCTTGCGACATGGGTTGGAGCGACGTCGGGTCGTGGGACGAGATGGCGCGTTTGCTCGATGAGAACACGCCTTTGCATTCGCGTTCGCGCGCTTCGGTCTTCAACCAGAATTCAGAAAACAATTACGTCTTTGCCGTGCACAACAAAGTCGTCGGCCTGGTCGACGTGACGGACTTGCTCATCGTCGATACACCCGACGCTCTCTTGGTCGCGCGTAAAGGCTCATCCCAAAAGGTAAAAGAGCTCGTCGACGCGATGAAAGAGGCCAATCAGCCGGAGGCGACGATTCATCCGTTCGAAACGCGGCCTTGGGGCGGCTTCGAAATCTTAGCGGACGAGAAATCGCACAAGACCAAACGCGTAACGATCGATGCGGGCGCGCAGCTATCGTACCAAAGTCACACCCGCCGCAGCGAACATTGGGTGATCATCTCCGGCACAGCCGAAGTGATCTTGAACGAGAAAACGATTCCGCTCGTGCCCGGTGAGTCCATTCATATTCCCGTCGGCGCGAAACACCGCATGCGCAATCCCGGTAAGGAACCGCTGGTTTTCGTTGAGGTGCAAACCGGCACGTACTTCGGTGAAGATGATATCAAACGTTACGAAGACGATTACAACAGGATCCCGAATGCTTGATTTGGACGGGCTCGCGCTTCGCCGCGCCCTCACGGTAAATGAAAAAGAAGCCGACTGGAAAAAGGCGATCTGGAGCCAAGACTTTCAGCGCATCTCCGTCAACATGAGCGACGGTGAAGTTGAAGCGCTCGTCGAGCTTTGTCCTACGTTTAAACATTTCGAATGCGTCGTTAAGAAATTAGAAGAGACTTCGAAAGCGGCCGGCAATTCGCCTTATTCCGCGCTCACCGACGAAGCCGCGAAAGCCGGCGTTAGTCCCGCGGAATGGGTGCTTGCCTGCGTGGGCGACGCATGACGTACCTCTCGGAAACGATCGCGGATACCGTCGCGATGTTCAGCAGCTGGGGCGTGATGAAACAAATGGTTTCAACGCTTGTCTTGATGCTGGCCTTTTTGCTGTTCCGTTGGGCCACCATCTTGACGATTCGCCGTTGGAACGCACCCTCCGGCGACGAAAAACGCCGCTGGATTATTCAAATCAAAAACATTTCGATGATTATCTTGGCCGCGGGCCTCTTCGGAATTTGGGCCACCGAGCTTCGCTCTTTCGCCTTGTCGTTAGTCGCGGTCGCGGCCGCACTCGCCATCGCCACGAAAGAGATTTTGCAATGTTTCCTGGGCGGCTTCTATAAAGCGAGCACGCGGCCATTCGAACTCGGCGACCGCATCGAAGTGAACGGTCACCGCGGTGAAGTCATCGACCATAATTTTTTATCTACAACGCTGTTAGAGATCGGCCCCGTGCGCGAAGTCCATCAGCTGTCGGGTCGCCAGGTGATATTGCCCAATAGTTTGTTTTTGCTGCACCCGATCCAGAACCAATCGCTGCAACAGGAATATATTCTGCAGACGGTGCGCATGGTGATCAATCCCGGCGAGGATTGGCGCGAGCTTGAAAAAGTGCTGCTCGAATCGGCAAATCGCGAATGCGCTTCGTTTTTGGAACCCGCACGTCTATCTATGACCCGCATCGGCCAGCGTGAAGGCTTAGATTTACCGCGCGTCGAACCTCGCGTGACGTTCCAGTACGACGACTACGGTCACTTGCACGCGACGCTGCGTTTTCCGACGCCGCTGGATCGTGTCTCGCGTACGGAGCAAGCGATCATGCGTGCGGTAATTGCGACGCGTGAGATCGCGCCGCACACGCGCCATTCACGTTAAGTTATGGATCGGATAAGCACCTCTGTTGCGAAAACGTGATGACGCTGCGAATTTCGGCGTTTTCACCTGTCATTATTGCATTTTGATTTTCACGATTTGCCTCTCTACCTTCGCGCGATGATCTTCCTTTCACGCGACTCGCTTTGGGGGAAAGGGCATGACACAAATCCTCGTTTTGTTTCTGGTCATGCTCGCATCTGTACCGATGGTTTTCGCCGGCACCGAGGGGGCTCTGCCGGCGAAGATTTTAGAGCGATCCGATTCCGTCCTGCGCATCGTGCCGCTCAACTTGGGCGAAGCCGGTGAGAACTGGCCGGCCGCCCGCCGCCAAGAAATCGCCGGTGGTGAATGCCGCGATCCCCAACACTTCCTTATAAAATTACGCTGCGACTACATACGTGACGAATGCCCGGCCGATGGCTTTTGCCGCATTCCTTATTCAACGTCGGGCACCGCTTTCGTCGTGGGCGACGGTTCAACCTTAGTGACGGCTTTTCACGTCGCGGCTGAAAATGAATCGGCGAGACTTCATTTCTTAGGCGCGGCGCTGTTAAATCTTCCGGCCGAAAAACGCGACGAGATTTTTTCCTCTTACCGGCCGGCGTTTTTACTCTTCGATTCCAACGGGCGCAAAATCTACGACACGCGCGACTACGAGCAGCCGCACCGGTATTTGAGCGTCGGTGATCCCCTAGAAAGTTTCCGTCGCCAAGCCAAGAGCGGCATGCCCGCGCGACTAAAGGGTTTCGCAAAAGATTTTGCGTTGATTCAGTTGCGTAAACCGGTGGCCGCCGGTCTACCGGTCAAGACTCCGGATGTTTCCGACAAGATATTTTGGGCGCTCGGGTTTCCGATGCGCACGAGCGGGCGGACGATCAATTACGACGGATTTAATTTCTACGCGAATCAAGGCCGGCGCCAAATGATCACTGAACTAGGGCGAACTTTCAAATTTAAACTTAAGGCGGGCGACTCGAAATTCCCGCTTTTATATTACGGCAACGATATCGTGCAGGGTTTTTCGGGCGGCCCGTTATTCAACGAACGTGGGGAAGTCATCGGTATTATCAGCGCGACGCTTTCGACCCACGCGAGCTTCAGCGGCGCGAGCTTCGGCGTACCCTGGCAAGATTTCGGTCCGTATTTACTTCGCGGCGCGAGTGTAGAGGGGCATGACCTTCGGGATCAGGCCCTCAATGCGCTTAATGCGACTGTCGGGCGCCGGGTGAGTGCTAAGTAGTTCAGGCGGACCTTTGCCACCCGAAGCTTCCGACATCTTTCTCCACAACACGACGGCTTCGTTCGGATTGTAACCGGCGCGTGCCATGAGTTCGACGCCGATGTCGTCGGCCTCCGACTCTTGCCCACGACCGTGCGGCAGGGCCACCGCGACGTTCGTTAGTGCACCGAGAGCCGTTGCGTACTTCGGGCTTACGGTGCCGGTGCCGACTAAAACGGCCATGCTCACTTGTTGTAAGACCGCTTCGGACATGCGTTCACGCCCGTGCTCGCGCAAGGCGTGCGCGATCTCGTGACCCATGATCGCGGCGATTTCACCGTCGGTGAGTTGAAGTTTTTCGATAATGGCGGTGTAGAACATAATTTTTCCGCCGGGCATGCAGTACGCATTTAAATCCGGGCTGGTGACGACGTGAACTTCCCATGCCCACGCGGGCGCGTCTTGCCGGAAGATGGCCGTGTGCGGTTGCAGCCTTCGCATGATGTTTTGCAAACGTTTAACCTGTTCGGGATTACGGTCGAGCGCATTTTTGCCCTGTGCTTCCGTCTTCGTTTGTTCGTAGGCCTGCGCCGACATCGCGGTGATCTGCGAGCTGGGCAAAAGCAAGAACTGCCGGCGGTCGGCGCCGACTTCGCCTTCTTTAGTTGTGCTGCTACAGGCAGCGAGGGTGGCGGTCAGAACTACGGATGCGACAAGCGAACGGATAAGCTTAATCATCCGGCAATCTTAAACTCGACCGTTGCCGGTGGCTAGAGACTATTTACGAAATCGATCAGCCCTTGGCGTTCGGCTTTGTTGAGTTGAAGGTAAGCGTTTTTAGCGCGGGCACTTTCACCGTCGTGCCAAAGAATAGCTTCCTGCACGCCACGCGCGCGGCCGTCGTGCATTAAGTTTTGGTGGTTGTTAACGGTTTGGATCAAGCCGACGCCCCACAAGGGAGGGGTGCGCCATTCGGTCGCGAGAAGGTCGCCGCCGACCGACTTGTCCGCGAGGCCTGGCCCCATGTCGTGCAAAAGCAAATCGGTGTAAGGAAATACCGCAACGCCGTCGAGCGTGTAGCCGGGACGGTGGCAGTTTGCGCAGCCGATGCGCGTGAAAGTTTTTTGGCCGTTGTCGTCAGGCAGCTTGCGGCGCACCGGTACGGCCAATGAACGCATGTACATCGTTACGCGCGAGAGGATGTGATCGTCGACTTCGATTGCGTTGCCCTTAGGCGCGGCTTGGCAAGCGAGTTGGACCGACGGGCAGTTCTCATTCGGGAAAAGCGCGGACGTTAATCCCATGTCGCCGTTGAAGGCCGCGGCGTTCTGTTGTTCAACGGTCGGCTGCTCGGCCTTCCAACCGAAACGACCCAGCACCATCGCGCCGGTGCGAAGATCTAAAACGTAAGCGGGGCGGCCCGAAATTCCATCTTGGTCTTTATCTTCCGGGTCGGCCATCGCTTCGATCTCGGCCGCCGGAATATCTTCGAGCAAACCAAGACCGATCAATTGATTCGCCACGCGCGCCGACACGCGGGTGTTCTTCGGTGGTTCACCGAACATCCAGTTAATTAAATTGAAGATCGGCCGGCGCAGCTCGTAAGCCTCGCCGTCGGGAAAAACGCCGCTCTCGGTTTCAAATTTGATGAAGGGCTGCGCTTCGCCGCTGACCGAGGCGACCGCGAACGGATTGAGTTGGCTGCCGTACTGTTCTTCGGCACCGTCAAGTCTGAAGAGCAGTGAGACGTGCGCGTGCCCTTCGCGCGCGGCCCCCATGCCGCGGCCGTCGAGCAGGTGACACCCGGAACAAGAGACGGCGTTGAACGTGGGTCCTAAACCGTCGCGCGCCGTGGTGGTGGCGCCCGTCTGCACCCAAGCGAGTTTAAAAAAGGAATTGCCGACAAAGAATTCGCGGCGCTCATCGCGATTGAGTTTGGGAAATGGATTGCCGAAAGCGTTACGGCTGAAGTCAGGCGTTTCGAACGGGTGCTCGGCAGGGCGTTGCGCCGCCGCGGTTTCGGCGGTTGGGACCGCCGCCGAACTTAGGGTTAATAAGATAAAAGCGAGGGTGCGGATCAAGGGAGTTGCACGCCGATCGTGACGGCGCCTTGGCGAACCGACTCGGTCAAAGTTTCGAGCGATGAGATGATCGCGAGTACGCCGGCGCGGCCTTTGTCGGAAAGGATGGCTTGGTCAAAGGGAACTTGCATGGCGTTGATCGCGTCTTCGGTGACTTGCAGGTTGTCCTCGATTTCGCCGGCGACCGAACGGTCTTTCGCGCGGATAAGATCCAAGATTCCGCCGGTCAAAACGGTTTTGATGCCGACGTAGTTGTAATAGATGTCTAAGTGGGTGGTGTCGCTAAAGCACGAATGCTCTTCTTCCTGCGAGCGGGTGTCGAGCGCGACGAACATGCGCTCCTGGCTCAACTCGGCGCCCGACATTTTGGTCAAGCCCGTAAGGATTTTTGTCAAAGCGGTCTGATCTTTCACGAAGCTTTGTGCGTAGCTGCCCGGGCGTTTGCTGTCCCACTGAACTTGCACGGCTTCGAGATCGCCGACCAAAGCCGCGCCGAGAGTTTGCAAGTATTGCGCACGGCGTGCGGCCAAAGGATTTTGCGCGGCGAAATCCGAAGCGGGGCGTGCGCCGGGCCCGGTCGCCGATAAGTCTTGGCCCCACAGCATGTATTCAATCGCGTGCCAGCCGGTGGAGATATTTTTTTCTCCATCTTTTTCGTTTAGCTCATGAAGTGCGGCGGCGTCGAGCGACGGGTAGAGGTCGGCCCGCGCGATGATGGTGTCGATGTAGATTTCGTCGAGCGGCCAAGCGTTGATCAGCGGTTCGGGGCCTTCGACGCCGTTGATCGCGCCGTCGATCGGGCCGCCGTAGTAACGGTAGACTTCGGTCTGCGAATAAATCTTGCGCGCTTCCGTCCAGCTTGTGCGTGCGTTTGCGAGCGTCGCTTCGGTGGGATTTTGTACGAAGGCATTTAGATCGGCCTGCACTTTGCGGGCGCCCGCGAGCGAGTCGGTATAAAGTTGGTAGGCCTTAACGGTATAGGCCGCAACGACGGACTGGGCCGTCGCCGTAGGTTTCGCGGGGGCTTGCGCGTGGACTTGGCCGCCGGCGCACAAAGCGGCGGCGATCAAAAAGGAACTGATTTTCAACATATTCTACTCCGGGTTGAATATCTTCATCGCCGTTACAGGCGATCCGGTCAACGCCCCGGGTTTGTTGATAACCAAATGGAAAACTTCATCCTTTAAGATTCGCCACCACCGCGGCGGTAAAGGTTTTCGTACTGCCTTTGCCGCCGAGGTCTCCGGTGCACACAAGCGGATTCACCAGCGACGCGTACACGGCCCTTTGTACCGCGGCCGCTTTATCCATTTCGCCTACGTGTTGCAACAACATCACCGCGCTCTGTAATAGCGCGGTGGGGTTGGCCTTACCCTGGCCGGCAATGTCGGGCGCCGATCCGTGGACGGCTTCGAAAATGGCGACGTCCTTACCGATATTCGCGCCGGGCACGATACCGAGGCCCCCGACCAAGCCCGCGCAAAGATCACTCAGGATATCGCCGTATAAGTTCTGCGTGACGATAATCTCGAATTGCTCGGGCCGGGTCACCAATTGCATGCTGCAGTTGTCGACGATCAGATCATAAACTTTGAGTTCGGGAAATTCGGCGGCCACTTCCATAGCCGTACGCAGGAAAAGTCCGTCGCTCATCTTCATGATGTTCGCTTTGTGCACGATCGCAACTTTAGTTTTCTTTAACCGGCGCGCGAGTTCAAAGCCGTAACGCGCGATGCGAGCCGAACCGCCTTTAGTGATGCGCTTGATACTTTCGGCCGTGTTCTCGTCAACCATGCGTTCGTCGCCGGTGTAGAGATCTTCGGTATTTTCGCGCACGATGGTGAGATCGGCGTTCGCGTTCACGCACTTTACCCCGGGCGGAGATTTCACGGGTCTAACGTTAGCGTAAAGATCAAAGTGCTGGCGTAATCTTACGTTGATGGACTTGTGGCCGCCGCCTTTCGGCGTACTCGTGGGACCCTTGATCGCAAGTTTAGATTTTGCGATCGCGTCTAATGTTTTTTGCGGCAAGAGGTCGCCGTTCCGCGCGAACTCTTCTTCACCCGCATCGGCGTATTCGAATTCGAACGGCGCCTTAACGGCCTTTAGAACTTCGGTAACCGACTCCATGACTTCCGGTCCGATACCGTCGCCGGGTAGAATGGTGAGTGTACGCATGCGCCTCCTTAAGTGTTTTTCTTTAAGTTAAGTTCACTGGGAATAACCGCCGTTTTGTCTTTCGCGCAGTAGTCGGCGAAGGCTTCGACCTCCGCCGCGAACGGGAAAGGTTTGCCGCCGGCCGCGATATTCTGCTCCAGCCAAGCGGAGTGCGCGGCCACGGCGGCGACGGGGTCACGTTCGGCCAGCCGGTAGAAATCATGCATGTGCCGCTCGATCTCGCCGTAGTTCGCGGCCCATATCTTCGCCCATGCCTCATTTTGTTTTTGGTACGAGAAGATCCGCATTTCCTGCTCGTCGTCTTCGCGCGGGCTACGCTGAATCCGGTCACGCTCGCCGAGCAAAGTCGTAAGAATATCTTCGGCGCGCATTTTGTCTAAATTAGTAAAACGGTCGACCCAAATCTCACCGCGAAAGCTGAGCGGCCGTAGCGCCGGGCTAAGGAAATAAATAAAAGCTTCGGAAACGACGCTGGCTTCTAATTCGTTGCGAAACATCTTACGCTTCCAGCCCTCGAAGCCCGCGGCGGGCAAGTACGGCATGGTGGCGATGTGGGTCAGCTCGTGCAAATAAAAAAGATCGTTCACCGCGGGATTCTCGTATTTGCGAATCGCTAAGGCATTGTACCAGGAAGTGAAGTTGCCCCGCTCGATGACGTCGTCGGTTGCTACGAAAGTCATACGTGGGTAGCGGGCGTAACGGTTAAGTAAGTCTATTAAGTAAGGTTGGGTGCGGAAGGCTTCCTTCATCTCGGCGGTGAGAAGGGCCGATTCGACGAACTCACGGACCTCGGCGGGGGTTATGTAGAACTTTATATTCTTCATGAAGTCACCCAGGATGCCGCCGGCGCGTTTTTAAAGCTCATACTTAAATTATATCTCAAAATGAGCGGGTAGGCTTGCGATATTTTCACTTAGTGTGTATCCTACACTAAGTAAAGTGAGGTCTCATGAGCGATGCAAAACGTGGATTACGCGCGAAATACAATGCCAACCTAAGCCTTTTAACGGATCTCTACCAAGTCACCATGGCCTACGCCGGCTGGAAGAGTGGCTTCGCCGAAAAGGGACAAGAAAAGATCACCGTTTTCGAACTCTATTATAGGTCGAATCCCTTCGGCGGCGGCTTCGCGGTCAGCTGCGGTCTAAGTTCAATTTTAGATTTGATCGAAGATTTTCACATCAGCCAAGAAGATTGCGAATACCTAGCCTCGCTAACGGGCGCGGATCAAGAGCCGTTGTTCGAAAAAGCTTTCCTAGACTATTTGCGGGACATGAAATTAACCGTCGACGTCGAAGCCATCGAAGAAGGCCGGGTCGTTTTCGCGAATCAACCTATACTACGTATCAAGGGTCCGATTCTGCAGTGCCAATTGCTTGAAACGCCGCTGCTCAATCTATTTAATTTCGAAACGTTGATCGCGACGAAGGCGTCGCGCGTGAAAGAAGCGGCCGGCAAAGACCAGGTGCTTGAATTCGGTTTGCGGCGCGCGCAAGGCATCGACGGCGCTCTGCTTGCGAGCCGCGCGGCGTACGTCGGCGGTGCCGACGCAAGTTCGAACGTGTTGGCCGGCAAGATTTACGGAATTCCCCAGCGCGGAACGCACGCGCACAGCTGGGTCATGGCCTTCGATGACGAACAAGAAGCCTTCAACGCTTTTGCCAAGGCGATGCCGAACAACTCGGTTCTGTTGGTGGACACCTACGACACGCTCGAGGGAGTGCGCAAGGCCGTCGAAACCGCGAAATGGTTAAAGTCGCAGGGGCACTCGCTGCTCGGCATACGCTTAGATTCGGGCGATCTCGCTTACTTAAGCTTCGAAGCGCGTAAAATCTTAGATCGCGCCGGGTTGAACGATACCAAGATCGTGGCCAGTAACGATCTCGACGAAAATCTAATCGTAAACTTAAAATTGCAGGGCGCGAAAATCGATATCTGGGGCGTGGGCACGAAGCTCGTTACCGCTTACGACCAACCGGCGCTCGGCGGTGTTTACAAATTAACCGCGGTGAAAGACGGGCAGGGGCCTTGGCAATACCGGATCAAGCTTTCCGAGCAAATGATCAAAGTGACCACGCCTGGAATACATCAGGTGCGGCGCTTTATGATGGATGGATTATTTGCGGGCGACATGATCTTCGATATTGACCGGCCCCCGAAAGGCGCCGGCACCATCGTGGATCCGTTTGATCACACCCGCCGCAAGTCGTTCGGTCCGGCGGCGTCTTTTGAAGATCTACTTAAGCCCTGCGTTCGCAACGGCAAGGTCATCGCGGGCCGCGATTCGTTAGATAAAATTCGCGAACGCAGGCTACGTGACGTAGAAGCCCTGCACCCGGCGGTGCGCCGTTTTTTAAATCCGCACGTCTACCCGGTGGGACTCGAGCCTCAGTTGTACAGCATGAAGAACAAAATGATTCTAGACCGCCGCGGACTCGCGCAAGAGGAGATCGCATGATCCTGTTTAGTCTCTCCGGCTACGAAGCACTCGGCGAAAAAATTCGCGGCAAGATCAAGGCCGGCGCCGGTGAGGTCGAACTCAAGTATTTTCCCGACGGCGAACGCTATTTGCGCATACGTACGGACGTGCGGGACCGGGATGTAATATTGGTCGCGGGCGCGCACTCGGATTCGCAGACCTTAGATATTTTCGATCTGGCTTGCGGATTAGTCACCGCCGGTTGCCGGTCGTTAAAAATCCTAATGCCGTTCTTTGCCTACTCGACGATGGAACGCGCCACGCGCGAAGGCGAGGTCGTCACGGCGAAAACTCGCGCTCGATTATTTTCGGCTATCCCGGGGGCGCCTTTCGGCAATCAAATCGTCATGCTTGATCTCCATTCGGAAGGAATTCCTTTTTACTTTGAGGGCACGGTCAAGACTCGCCACCTCTACGCGAAGGCAATCGTGATCCGCGAAGCGAAGCGGCTGGGCGGTAAGGATTTCGTTTTGGGCGCGGTGGATGCGGGCCGGGCGAAATGGGTTGAGTCGCTCGCCAAAGATTTAGACGTGCCCGCGGGCTTCGTTTACAAGAAACGTGAAATAGACGGCCGGGTCAGCGTATCGGGTTCCAATATCTCGGTCAAAGATCTATCGGTCATCTTGTACGACGACATGATCCGTTCAGGAAATTCAATCCTACAAGCTTGCGAAGCGTATAAGGAAGCCGGCGCGGCGACCATCGACGTTCTTACCACGCACGGCGTGTTCACGCGGGACGCGGTCCGGAATATGAAAGCGAGCGGCTTGATCAGGGAATTGGTTTGTACCGACAGTCACCCGAACGCTTTGATGGCACGGGACCCGTTTTTAAAAGTCGTCAGCTGCGACGAAGTGTTCGCCGAATTTTTGGCCGGGGGCGCGCATGAAGCTTAAAGTCGCCGGCGGCGTGGTCAATCAGGTGCCATTCGACTGGTCCGGCAACCGTAAGCGAATTCTGGCGGTGATCGAACAAGCCCGCCAAGAAGCGGTGGCGGTTTTGTGCATGCCGGAATTGTGTATCACCGGCTACGGTTGCGAGGACGCCTTCTTCAATCCTTTCGTGCAAGACGAAGCCCTGGAAATGCTATTTAACCTCGTGCCGGAATCAAAGGGCATGGTGCTGACGGTCGGTCTGCCGATCGCTCATCGCGGCGTGCTTTACAATTGCACGGCCGTTTTATGCAACGGCGAGATCGTGGGCGTCGTTCCGAAAAAGTTTTTAGCGGGCGACGGGATTCACTATGAGCCACGGTGGTTCAAGGCGTGGCCGACCGGCGAGGTAGGTACGATCGAACTGCGTGATAAAGATTTTGCCTTCGGTGATCTCCATTTTGATTTTGACGGCTTAAAAATAGGTTTGGAGATTTGCGAAGAGGCTTGGGTCGCGCAACGGCCGGGCGCGATGCTCGCGAAACGTGGCGTCGACGTCATTTTAAATCCAAGCGCGAGTCACTTCGCGTTCGGTAAACTGCAAGTGCGCAAAGGCTTCGTCAATGAAGGCTCGCGTGCGTTTAACGCGGCTTACGTCTATACAAATTTAGTTGGTAACGAGGCGGGGCGTATCATCTTCGACGGCGGAGTTTTGATTGCCGACGGTGGGCAAATCATCGCGCAAGGCGAAAGGTTTTCGTACCGGGACGCGAATCTCACGGTCGGGGTCGTCGACATCGGACGGAACCGGGTTTTACGTTCACGGCTAAGCAGTTACCAGCCGGATTCATCGGACACTTCGAAACTGTGCCGCGCCGTTGACTTCAAGTTGCCCGAAGCGCCGGCCGGATCGACAAAGGCACCGGCGGCGCCGGCTTGGGAAAGCGGGCCCGCCGTTAAAGAAGAGGAATTTACCCGCGCGGTCAGCATGGGGCTCTTCGACTTCTTACGGAAGAGCCGGCAAAACGGATTCGTCATAAGCCTAAGCGGCGGGGTCGACTCGGCGGCGGTGACGCTGCTCTGCCGGATCGCGCTGGATCTTTGCGCGGCGGAACTCGGATTAGAAAACTTAAAAAAACAGCTCGGTTACATCACGGGCGTAGGGGCGGCAAAATCGGTCGGTGAGATCGCGGGCCGGCTTATCACCTGCGCGTACCAAGCGACCGCCAACAGCTCGGAGAACACGCGGGCCGCCGCCGAAGCAATCGCGAAAGACGCCGGCGCTACCTATTACCAGTGGAGCGTCGACGAAATTTTGCAACGCTACAAAAGTTTGGCGGAAGAAGCGCTCGGCGAAAAGCTTTCGTGGCAAAAACACGATTCGACTCTGCAAAATATCCAAGCACGTGCGCGGGGTCCGTCGATTTGGATTTTAGCGAACGTGAACAACGCGCTCCTGTTGGCGACGAGCAACCGGTCGGAAGCCGCGGTCGGTTACGCAACGATGGACGGCGACACTTGCGGCGGGATCAGCCCGATCGGCGGCATCGACAAAAATTTCCTTCGCCACTGGGCCCGCTGGATCGGGCAGAACGCGCCCGAAGGCGGAAACGCCTTTCCGTCGTTCAACACGGTCTTAAAAACACCGCCTACGGCCGAGCTGCGACCCGCGGATCAGCACCAAACCGACGAAGACGACCTTATGCCCTACGACGTGCTCGATTCCATCGAGCGATCCGCGATCCGGGACAAGCGCTCGCCGAAGGAATGTCTAGAAAGCGTCCTCGAAGCATTCCCCGCGACGGATAAAGCGAAAGCCGTTTCCTGGGTCACGAAGTTTTTTAAACTATGGTGCCGCAACCAGTGGAAACGCGAACGCTACGCACCCGCGTTTCACCTGGACGACGAAAGTTTGGATCCGAAAACCTGGTGCCGGTTTCCGATTCTGTCGAGCTGTTTTGAGGAGGAGCTGCGTGAGCTTCAGCTATGAATACGCACGGCCTAATCTAACCGTTGACGTCGTGGTGCTCGGCTACCACGAAGACAAAGGCGCGGGCGCGCTGTCGTTACTGTTGATCAAACGTGGAGTCGAACCTTTCAAAGACAGATGGGCGTTACCCGGTGGTTTCGTGCGCATGGACGAATCTCTGGAAGAATCGGCGCTGCGCGAATTGGATGAAGAGGCGGGCGTGCGCGACGTTTTCTTAGAACAACTCTACACCTTCGGGGAGGTCGGCCGTGACCCGCGTGGGCGAGTCGTCTCGGTCGCTTATTACGCACTCGTTGAGCCGACAAAGTTTACGCTAAAGGCATCGACCGACGCCGCACAAGCTAAGTGGTTCCCTCTCTCTAAATTTCCGAAGCTCGCCTTCGATCACGCCGAAATTGTTAAGACGGCGCTGAACCGGTTACGCAACAAAGTCCGCTACGAGCCGATAGGTTTTGAATTGCTGCCGCGAAAATTTACGCTCAGCCAGCTGCAAAGCCTTTACGAGGTGATCCTCGGCCACGAACTGGATAAGCGGAATTTTCGCCGCAAAATTTTAAGTTTCGGAATTCTAAAAGAACTTGAGGACAAGGTCGAAGGCGTTCCGTACCGCGCGCCTTCGCTGTACCGGTTTGAGGAAGCGAAGTACCGGTCGTTCATAAAAAGCGGATTTGTATTCGAAATATAGGAGGTCACATGCGTGCGTTAATATTGGTCGATCTACAAAATGATTTTTTACCCGGCGGTGCACTGGCGGTGCCGAAGGGTGATGAAACGATAGCGGTGGCGAACCGTTTACTCGGGCAAAAGGGCCGCGGGATAGACTTGGTCGTGGCCACCCAAGATTTTCATCCGAAGGACCACGGCAGTTTCGCTTCGAACAATCCGGGCGCGAAGGTCGGCACGATGGGGAGCCTCGCCGGGTTGGAACAAGTCATGTGGCCCGATCACTGCGTGGCCGGCAGCGCCGGCGCCGATTTTGCGGGCGCGTTGGCGATCAATAAGGTCGACCGAGTAATTAAAAAAGGAATGGATAAACAAATTGACAGCTACAGCGCTTTTTACGACAACGGCAAACGCAAGGCGACCGGCCTGGCCGAATTCTTAAAAGAACGCAAGGCCGATGAACTCATCATTTTAGGCTTGGCGACCGACTACTGCGTGAAGTTCACGGTCATGGATGCGCTGAGCGAAGGTTTTAAAGTCACCTTCGTCGAAGACGGGTCACGCGCGGTTAACCTCAACGCGGGCGACGGCGACAAGGCGATCAAGGAAATGAAAGCCGCGGGCGCAACGATCACGACCAGCGCGGATTTACTAAAGAAGTTGGGCGCATGAAAAAGACCGCCGTCCTCATCGGCCGGTTTCAGCCTTTTCACAAGGGTCACGCCACTTTGTTAAAGGCCGCGGGCGAGATCGCGGATCAGGTTTTGGTCGTACTCGGTTCCGCGAACGGGCCCCGTAATCTGCGCAATCCATTTACCGCGGCGGAACGCGAAGCGATGATCCGGGCCAACTTCCCGGACTCGTCGCGCTTGCAGTTCGCGGGCGTGCGCGATTACTTTTATAATGATCACGCTTGGGTCAACGAAGTTCGTGAGAAAGTGAATCAGTCCGCGAAGGGGCATCACGTTCTGCTCATCGGCCACCACAAAGATTTCACTTCGAATTATCTCAGCTGGTTCAAAGAATGGGAGAGCGCCCGAATATCGACAGGCTATGATGTTCACGCGACGGGAATTCGTGAAAATTTCTTTCGCGACGCCGGCCGCGCGGCCAGCTCGCCGGAACTTTCCGAGGCGACGAAAACTTACCTCGCGGGCTTTGCGCAAACCGAGACATACCAAACTCTGAAGACAGAGCAGCTCGGCATTGATCAATATAAGCAGGCCTGGGCCGCGGCGCCGTTTCCCCCGACGTTCGTGACGACCGACGCGGTTGTGCTTTGTGCGGGCCACGTGCTGCTCATTCAACGTAAAAAAGTGCCGGGCAAAGGACAATGGGCGTTGCCCGGGGGCTTTCTTGACCCGCACGAGCGGATTTTTGATTGCGTGCTGCGAGAACTCGATGAAGAAACCAAGATCCAAGTGCCGAAGGAGGAGCTCACCGCCGCCTTCAAAAAAGTTCAGGTGTTCGATCATCCGCTGCGCTCCAGCCGCGGACGTACGCTAACGCACGCGCACTTATTTGAACTCGAGCGTGAAAAGCTGCCGCAAATTACGGCGAACGACGATGCGATGAACGCACGGTGGTTACCGCTGATGGACGTAGCGCAAATGGAAGACAAGTTGTTCGAAGATCACTTTCACGTGATTCACCGGCTGACTAAAGCTGGGGCGAAGGATCGTTAGAAGCGGGGGCGGGTGCCGAATGGATATTTTTTTCGATCGCGCCGAGGACCGATTTGATATTGAGCGGCTTCAATAAAATATCGGGGGATTTTGATCCATCCCCCGGTTTAATGCGGCTGCGAATCGATTTTCCGTCGCCGTCGGCGCTCATGACGATCGTGGGGATGTTTTTAATTCGGGGCGTGGCGCGTTTAAGTTTAAGGAAACCGAAACCGTCCATCACCGGCATACGTAGATCAACCAAGATGACGTCAGGCAAAGCGTCTTGGGACTCTAAATATTTGAGGGCTTCGGCTCCGTTCGGGCAGCAATGTACTAAAAAACCGCGTGGTTCGAGCGACAGCCTGAGAAGCTCCTGCGTGTCGAGCGCGTCGTCGATGATGAGGATGTTCTTACCGCTCGTTATGGCCATGCGGGTAGATACCCGCAAACGGCGCGCAAAGCAATCCTTACACCTATACCTATCCAGTTTAAGGTGTTCCGTGCAGAATTTTTAGAAGCCTTTGAGCTCATAAAGGCAGACCGACAAGATGCCGTCGAAGCCTAGGTCGATCGGTGTCGCGCAACCCTCGCCGGTGTACGGCGGGTAAACATAAAAATATTCATAGTTGCGATAAGCGGGAACGCTCTCTAGATAATTTTGGATACTGTGTTGCGCGAAGCATTCGACCTTGTCGTCGATGATCACGGGAACGTAAGGCGAGCCGTAAGCTTCGGTCATACGTTTACAGATTAAAGCTTCGTCAAGCAACGGTGACTTGGCGTAACGGTAGCCCGTTTCTTCAACCTTAGCTTGTACGGGTGCGGCCGGCGCGTGCGCGGGACCGTTGCTCTCGGTGAGAGGTTCGTAGCTCTGCGGACCGCCACAGTTATTGAAAGCAGCCATGCATAGCGTGGCGGCCGTGATGTAGAGAAAACGTCGGGACATCATCACCTATCATGATAAGCCAACGGGCCACGGGCTCCGCACATATTTCGTGACTTGTCTCAACATGGAACAAATTGGCCGGGATTAATTCAATTAAGCCCAAAACCTGACCAAGACCATGGTCGTAAAGGCACGAAAGTCATGGATCGAGGATTCTTGCGATTCTAAGCTTCTTATTATGGACGTC
>CANEZP010000013.1 GCA_947444305.1 Pseudobdellovibrionaceae bacterium
AATCATCACGTGGATGATCGGTTTTTTCCTTAGGCCCCCAAAGGATTGGCCTGCCGACGGCTTTTTTCGTGGACTGAAATGTAACCGAGAAGTCTTTCGTATTTGGATTCTTCGCTTTACCAAACACAACATGATGAGCAGTTACGAAAATGCATGGCGAAATCATAAATCCCGTACCGGCCACACCATCAAGCAAAGAGATTTGGCCGGTTTCAAAGTCCTTTATCGGCAAGGCTTGGTTGGCGAAGACCCGCCCGATCATCGCGTACTTCTTGCCCGCGCCTTTGAAGCTTACATAACGGCGCGGATCCTTGCCGTTGGCCGAGAAGATGGTGGCGTTTTCGACGTTGGTCGGACGCTGGCTGGAAAAGAGCTGCGGATCGATACTCAAGGGCGCTGCGTGAAGCGGGAGAGCAAGCAACATTACGACTAAAAGTGTGTTTTTCATTTTGGGAGGATTTAACTCAACAAGCGGCAATTTGTCAGAGGGGGTTATAAAAATAACCAGGTTGATTAGATAACAAGCGATCTAAAAGAAGTCGAAGGCGCCCACGAGGTCCTCGTGTAAGACGGCCGAGGTGAGGTCGGCACCGAGCTCCCCGAGCCACGCGGTGAAGCGACGGAACTGTTTGACCGACGGCGAGTAATGCCCGCTATCGCGATCGAGGTAACTGATCTTCTGATCGTCGTTGAAGCAGACCTGCCCGGCGCAGGCCGCGGGGCCGCCGGCGATGGCGCTGGAGTGGTGATGAAGCCAGTCACCCTTGAGAATAAAAATTCGACCGATTCGATCGGCTACGTAAAGGTAGCAACCGTAGATTTTCTTTCCGCTCAGAAGTTTTGCTGCGCCGTCGGCGAAGGTGATTTGCAATTGCCGGCGCTCGCTTCGGCCGTAGTATTTGACCGGCTTCCTTGATTTGCGAGCCTTGCCGTTCCGTTCACCGATGTAATCGGGATCCATCGGTGAGAGTTGAAAGGGGCTGGGCCGCAAACCCCCGGCGACCAGGATAGATTTGCAAAGATCGGAAATCTCTTGGCTGAGCCGAACGCTTGCCGAGGCGGTCGAGGGCGGCAGTAAAAGCAGAATCGCGACTGTGAAGAGAACGCTAGTGCGAGAACTTAACAAGATTAAAGATCGCCGTAGTACTTGTGCATTGCACGGACCCAATCCGCGATCGGAAGCAGCGGGTAGATTTCGTTCCCGCCCGGCGGCGTGTAGGCCTCGATGATGTCACGTGAGAAGACCGTCTCGTAATTTCTAAGTCGCTGGATGACGAAGTAAGAAGTGCCTCGTTCACCTGGCACTTCTTTGTAAAGCACAAAAAGCCGAAACGTGACCAACCTTAGAATCTCTTGATTAGTCAGAACTTTAAGGTTGCCGTCGCCGGGAGTTTGCGGAAGTCCCGTAAACACTTCATCCCGGCAAACGACCGCCGCGATCTTAATTTCCTTCGTCAGGAGTTCTTTGTTTTCGGGGCTGGTCATTTTGGCGAGCACCCCGGGCGCGCGTTTAGCTTCAAGGCAGTACATGGCGCCGATCTCGGTCATTTGATTTTGTAGATAGCTGATGTCTTTGTAAGCCTTAGGCAGGTTGACCGGAAAGGGCGGCGCCGTGGTCTCGGCGAAAACGGCGTGACCGAGAAGACTAGTGATGAGCATCGCAAAATTCAGAATTTTCATTTCAACTCCAGGATCTCGAGCGGCAATCAGGGATTTATAGATGAAGATGAAGCAACATTCACCTGTTAAAATATAAGCGGCTGATGGACAAAAAAGAGCCTTTTGCTCGCCCGGCGCGCGTTATATCCAACCCGGTGGGCTTCGGAATTGCTTTAAAAGGATTCTATGAAATTCATACTTCTTTTACTGTGTTTTTCCTCATCGCTGGCCTTCGCCGAATCCTTGGCGACTTCCGACGAAGCGCCGGCACCGGCCAAACGTTCGGATTTTATATTCGAGTCCGCCCTGCCCCTCACCTATCAGAAGTCCGCCTCGGCCGATAAATACACTAAGTGCGAAGTATATACGCGGATCTCCTCGCGAAAACTTTGGTCCGCGGTGGTTTTAAGATCGCCATCGGGAAAAATATTTGCGTCGGGTGGCCCCGTCAGCGTCGACAATGTGCCCTTGGCGAAAGGTTGGCGAACGGCGAAGAATGACGAGTTGGATTTTGCCTTGGCTCATAAAGTCGAGAAGTCGTACGACGGTGGAGAATTAAAGTTCGTTTATAAATCCGGAGAGTTCACCATACATGGCGCGTTCACCGTCGATCCTAACGGCAATAAGATTTCGTCGGCCAGGTACTGGGCGGTCGATCATAACGGCAAAGAAGTCGAACGCTTCCATTGCGGCGACGATTATTCTTCGTAGTTCTTAATCATCATCGGATGCGACTAGGGTTTTGACGGGCGAAGACCGATCGTGCGGACCTGTCCTCATCGTGGACACCCCCAGCGTTTCATTCTGAACCGGCGTTTTGCATCACTTTGATCCACCTTCGCCACGAATCAGGTACTTCGCACGCGAACCCCAAACGGGTCGGCCGTGGTTTACCGCTTGCAAAGTTATCCAGCGACGACCGCAAACAATTTTAAAATGACATGGGGAACATATGAAGACTTCGCAGATTTTCGCCTTGGGCCTGCTCTTCTCGGGAACATTACTATCTTCCGTATCCGCGCAAGCCGCGTGTTACTACAATGATCCCACCGTGTTCTTAAGTATTCGAAGCCCCGGCTCGAGCGCGGACGTCGAGATCGGCGTCGCTCGCATCAGCGTGTCGGTTTCAGAAGGATCTTTGCGTTCAGGCTCGAGCATCGGTTGCAACAACAGTTCAAACTCAACAACCTCTATATACGTAGACAACCGCTACCTGGGTAATAACTTCGTCAATTTCAACACCGCGGAAGTCGCCGACGGTGAACACACCATCCGCGTTCAAACGTCCGACAATAACGGCGGTTCTTCTTCAACTTCGCAAAGAATCACCGTGCGCAACAACTGGATCAGACCGGAAGTCTACAATCAAGGTGACTACCTCGCCCTCAACCCGGATGTCCTCGGCGCTTACGGCGGTGACGCCGGCCGCACTTTACAACATTGGCTATTGTTCGGAGTTCGTGAAGGCAGACAAGCCAACTTAACTTTCGCCACGCGCGAATACTTAGAAAACCACGGTGACTTGGCCGCGGCCTTCGGCGCAGATTTCCCGCGCGCGATCGATCATTACATTCTCTTCGGCATCAATGAGGGGCGGGTCGGCGTTTTCTCGCTACGCTCGGAAGTGTTCAACGTTGATTACTACTACGCGATGAACGGAGATCTACAAGCGGCGTTCGGACCTAACGTCAACGCCTTGAAGCGCCACTGGCTCGAGTACGGAGTGAACGAGGGCCGCCGCGGTAACGACAGCTTCTCGCCCCGCACTTACATGGACCGCTACGGCGATTTGCAAGCGGCTTTCGGCGGCGGCAACTACCGCGCCGGTATCAAACATTATCTACAGTACGGGCGCGGCGAAGGCCGCTCCGGCAATTAGTAACAGGCGGTGGTCCACGGGAAAATGCCCGTGAGCTGGCCCGCTTCGGTCAATCTGACGACGACTGAACAAATCTTCCCGTTACTCATTTGGTAAGTGATGTGCCCGCGTTGCGGTTGCGACGCGGTAATTTCGGCTTCACCGACGACCTTCGCATTCGCGACGCGCTCCGCTTCAAACCGACTGTATTTTAAAGAATCGTTTTCTAAACGTGTCGACCGGGCCGCGGCTTCCGCGGCGTTGGTGTCTTGCAAGCGGCGATCGAACTCGTCACGCAAAGTCGCGTGCGCCGAGGATACAACAAATGAAAGTGCGAGTAAAAAAACTAAGGACTTCATGAGACTCCCGTTGGTGTGATTCAGAGCCGGGAGTTAATACCAAGCGCGGCCTACGGTCCAGCGGGATAAGCCAGAATCCCGCGGAGCCATGAGTCACGAGCCCGGCTTGATCGCGACACACTTTTCACCGGTTCGCGAAGGAATATTCCTTCACAAAAGCGGATTCCCTGGCTACATCCTCGTAGCTAGGAACATCAACCCCCTGCCCTATTTTAAAATTGCCCCGCGAGATCACCACCGATGAACCCGAAATATTCCGCGTTGCTCCTGACGATCGTAGTGTCGATCTTCCAATCTTCTAGCGCTTCCGCCTTGGTTAAATGCATCGTTTACGACGGCACTTACTTCTTCGCCGCGCAAGAAGCGAGTTACATGGCCTCCTACGAAACGGCGATGCTCGCGTGCGAAGCAAACCGGCAAAATCCCGCCGTTACCCGCGGACCGTACGACTGCCAGCTCTTTGAAGAATGCAAATTCACCTACAATTCGGGCAACCGCGAGATTCCCGTCTTACCTAAGCGTGAGTCCCGGACTTACTTCGGGAGTTGCACGGCGCGCCTCATCCGCAACGGCTGCGAGACCGTTTACAGCGGTGCGGGCATGGTGACTAGCGACCCGAGCTGCCGCTGTCCTTGACGAGGGCAATTGGGCCCGGAACAATCATCGCATGAGCAAAATCATTCGTTACGGCGCGGGTTTCGTTGCGGTCACGGGTCTGTTCGGTATGTTAGGCGCGATCGTCGCAATGATCTATGAGCCACAGGACCGCGCGGATATTGCCGTCGTTGTGGTAATCGTGGGGTTTGGAATATACGTCATGGGTCACGTCGCAATCTTAGGCAAACCTCCGGCATTTCTTTCATGGACCTCGCGAAAGCTTGGAAAATAAAGCGAGCTACGCCAGCGTGTTGGTTGATCGAAAAACTATTACACCTTGGAGTTGAAAATGAAGATTATGCTGACGGCTTTCGCACTCACCGTTTCGTTCTCCGCAACCGCGACGCCCGCGACCGACGCCGCCCAAAAAAATTATGTTCAGGCGATCGATCGCTTCAACGTGGGTGAGGTCACCCGCACCGACGTGGCCGCCGCCCAACTGCTTTCTTTAAAAGCACGCTTAGACGCGAAAGAAATGATTAAAATTCAGTACTGCTACGAAGCGCCCGAAGTTGCCGAAATCCTCGTAGCCGGAATGCAGGAAGAATCGCGTTTAGGCATGCGCGAGCCCGCCGAAGTCAAGGCAAGCGAAAAGACGAAAGCCGACGTGACTTCGTACTGCGCTAGTCGAGAATAATTGCTCCAGGGACTCATGAATTGTAACCGGGCGTTTCGCGCGCTAAGGTTTTATGCATGAGTCTTTTGGCAAAAGTTCGCTTATTAGTCGTCGATGATGATCAGGATTTATTAGAAACCTACGTTCTGCTTTTGACGAACCTCGGCTTCACCGTGAGTTCAGCCGCAAACGGTAAGATCGCTTGGGAACTTATGCAGACCCAAGATTTCGATATCGTGTTTACCGACATCAAGATGCCGGTCATGACCGGCGTGGATCTCCTCAAAAAAATCCGGCAGCGCGATCCTTCTTCACCGAGCGTCATGCTGACCTCAGGTTATTCGGACTTTGCGAACGACGTCTTGTTTAGCCTCGGCGCAAACGGATTCTTAGCTAAGCCGGTGGGTGCGCTGTCGATCCGCGAAGCATTGAACCGGTCCCTGCTCCAAAAAGAACATCTTTGGGCCCAGCCCGCGGCGTTTAACGTGGTGTCTACGGTCGCGAAACGCTTTTCATCATTTGAAGAGATGATCGACGGCGGAGAAGTCCGCTTCGGCAACGGCGGGTTTTATATCCGCCAGACGGTCCCGGGCGCGGCCGCACAGAGCTACATCAAGTTTACCCTAACGTTCGACGATCAAGAGTCGTTCCCAAAAATTGAAGGTTCCGGACTTATACAGTGGGTCCACTTAATGGATTCGGAAGGCCGTGGCAAAGGCCTGGGAATCGAAATCAAATTCCTACAGCCCGCCTGCCGGGCCGCGCTTTGCGCCTGGCTGAAAGAGCAAAAAATCGCCGCGTTTATCCCGATGGTTTAACCTCTGTGATCAAAGGAGAGATGTAGAATGAAGCAACAAAATTCTTGGGGTCTGCTGTTTACGCTCGGTTTACTAGTCGCTCCCGTAACGGTCTTCGGTGAAGACACTCGCGTCGAAGATTGCTTAAAAGAGATTACTCAAAACAAAATCAAAAGTTCGAAAGTATTGGCGACCGAACTCACGAAAGCTTTGCGCGAAAGCAGTAGCTTCAAAACTCAGATAGCAACCGTGCAGCGTTTTTCGGCTTGCGCCGCCCACGAGCCCGGCACCGATGCTTACCTCGTTTACTCAACCGCCGACGTAACGGTTCAAAGTGACCAACTGATCATTTCCTACAAAGGTGTCAACGACGTCACGACTGAAGACGGCAAAAGCTACGCTCTGTCGGGCCCGCCTAAATCGGTGGAAATAAAATTCCAAATCTTTACCACCGACAAAGGCCTACGTATTGGGGACAAGACAACCCGGCTGATCTTGGGAGAAGGCCTGTTCCTCAGTAAAAAAGCCGCGGATGACCGATTTAAATTTGCGAATCCTCCGCCTGCCGCCCTTCCGAGATGAGTAAGACGATCAATTGGCGTTGCGGATCTTCATTCGAATAAACTTGCCTCAGGCGAACCTTCTATCGATGATTAATAATGCGAGTTCTATGTCACTTGATCACGATCCTGTTTTTCTTCGCGGGCGACCTGTCTAGCGCCGCCGAGCCAAAGCCGTTATCCCAAGCCGACGTTGATGAAATCAAATGTCTCGTTCAATTGGACAGAGAGGCTTGCCACTCGGCTTACTATCGTTCACCCGAAAGCCACGACGGGATGGAGTTTGCGCGCGCCGGCTGTAACGAACTGCGCTCGCCGGAATCATGCGTTCATCTTGCCGATTGGTATCGTGGCCACGACAAGTTCGATCAAGCCATGCCGCTTTATTCCGCGGCTTGTGAGCAAAAAATAACTCAGGCTTGCGAGCGTTTAGTTGCGCAAAAACGACTCGACGCCGAGAACTTGCACGGGCCCGAGCTTTCTTCCGCGGTAACAAGCATTACTCCTTTGGTGGACAAGATTTGTGCCGGTGAAAATGCAAGCTCGACGGGCTGCACTTCGGCCACCGGTGCGCTCGCCGAAGTGAAGCGTGGTTTAGATGCAACGTTCGGCCGTTGCGAACTGCGATACCAGAACTTCAAAGCCGGCGGCGCGGCCGAATCCGAAGATTCTACCGGAATGGGCGATGGCCTTACCCACTTGCTTACGCAAGACGCTTGCCTTAGCCAGTGCAAACTCGCCTTTAGCCAATTCAGGCTTGCGGCCGAACTTCCGGTTTTTCGGGGGCGCTGTTTTCACGGCGGCAAATCGATCGATTCACCTTGGTGGCGCACGCTCGCGAGTACGGAAAAATGTCCGTCACTCGGCCGCGTGATCGGTGAAGAAGACGCTCAGCTCTACGCCAAGTGCCACTGCGAACGACAGATGTTCACCTCCGCCAACAAACTCGCCGAACCTTACGGAGTCTATTTGCGCGCCGAGATCGCCTACGCCAAAAAAGTCGGCAGCGAACAATGGTTCCGCTGCGGAGCGGGTCTTTATTTTGATGATCCGAAAGAGGCGGCCGCAGATAAAAGCGTCTGCAAAAAGAACGTCCAAGCGCTGAAAAAAGCTCTTCGTTCGGACGCCGAGTTGGCGACTTACGTTCTTAATTTCAAACCACTTATCTGCGGGGGCAACTAATATGAGCGCGCCTCGACCGTGGTACGTCCGGTTCAAATATTTGCTCATTGTTTTATTTGCGATCGCCATAGGCTTTCGCGTGTATACCTTGAATACTAAAAAAGAAATATTTGGCGATCGTCAGGACGTTCCGCTCGCGCAACGTGAACGGATCGCTAAAGCGTACGAAGATAAGATGCGCAAACGCGAGGCGGACCGTAAGAATCCCCCCGCCGCGGCCCCCGCGAAGGAAGTCGCGGAGACGAAGGTTATAAAATCCAATCAGCCACGCCTGATCTACCTACGATTGAATAACGGCAACGTCGCACGATTTAAGTTCGCTAATCAGACCGGCACCGCGGAAGCCCTCAAGGTCGCCGAGCAGCTCGAAGGAAGCTGCCTTAGCGCAACGGGCAGCCCGAAAGAAAGCACCGGGATATGCAAACTCGTCGTCGCCATCGGTGAAGCTCCGGCAAAAACAATTCTTGGTTGTGCCGCCGCTAATGAAAATGAACTCCTGAAAGATCTTGCGGGACTAGAGCGGGTACTTCCGGTGGAAAAACATTATTTGCTCATCGACTCCGCGACCGCGGCACGGATCGAAATCATGTCGAGCGAGCCGCCAAAATACGCGGGCGAATTATTCTATGTTCTGCGCAAACCCTGCGCCGACTCTACGAAAGTTGAAATCACCACGGGTGAAATCGTGAAGGTGTACGTGATGACCAGGGGTAAAGGTTAATGGAGTTCAGATTGAAAATGAATTCGCGCGGATTTTCTCTCATCGAGCTGATGGTCACGGTGTCCATCATCGGCATTCTCGCCACCATCGCGTTCCCGGCTTACGACGGTATGATGCTAAAGGCCCGCTACGGCCGCGCCAAGGGCGAGATGTCATTGATCAGAAACGTGATCATGGGACTTCGGATTTCCGAAGATAAGATGCTCGTGGATATCATGGGCACCGGCTCCACCGGTTTTTATTTTCAGGGCCGAAGCACCAACACGATTCCCGTATGCGCCACGCCCGCCGCCGCCGCCGGGCAATGGCTTAAGTTAGGGATCGATTACTTGCCGACCGACCCTTGGGGAAACTGCTACCTACTCGATGAGAACGAGGGGGAATTCGGTTCGACCGACTGCCGCTTCGACGTCATCATGAGCGGCGGGCAAGACCGTATGTGGGCTTACAGCGGCGACGGTGACGACGTTCTCGCCGATGACATCATCGTAAGAGTACCTTACTACGCTTCACGCCCCGGATGCACCGGCAACCTCGACGGGCAATTCGGCGGAAACTAAAGCTCTCGCGAATGATCATCATACTTATCTAGAAGCTTAAGTCTTGATTTTATCTTTGCGAGCTTTTCCCATCCCCAGATTCTCTCATCATTCGGATGAAGATGTCATTACACAGACATTGCGTGGGCGTGCACTAAAAACTTAAATGCAGGTACTCACCATACTTACGTCGAAGAGCATGAACATCATTCGCTTCACGGGCGCGAAAAGCATCTTCCACGAAGTCCATAAAAATGGCCCGGGGCAGAAGACTAAATATTTGTCCGACCATGTCGGCGTAGACCCTACGCTCCGTTTTTCCCGTTAGTTCCTGAATCAAACCTTGGATTTTCGATTTCATAATTTCGCCGAAGATAAACTGCCGGATTTCGGCGACGTTTGAGTTCGTTAATTCTTCGATCACGACTCTCTCCGCCTTAGTTAAAATGGAGCGTTGAGTGGCTTCGAGACCGGTCGCGATTTGAAAAGCGGCCTTGCCCGCCTCGTGCGCGAGAATCAGCGCGTTTTGCCCAACGGCAACCGCCCTCGCCCGCTTCACTTCAAGGTAGCTTTCACCTAATAGACCGGAGACCCGGTCGCACTCCGTACATTAGGCGAGACGGCGATATCCTCGCATTCATCATCGGCAGCGGTGTATTTTTAGCTTTTCTATTTTGTATCCAAACACTCGGATTGACGTGGCTCATCTTGCCGGCCGTGATCTTTGCGCCGATGTCCATCCTCGGGATGGCGGGCGAGGTCCTTGATGGTCCTACCGCAACGGTCTTGCTGACCGTGCTGATCACGGTCCTGCAAGGGCTGCTTTATTTAGGTTTGTATCGGCTCTTCTTAAAACTTAAAAAAGTTTAAGATAATTTATTGGCCGTTCATGCGAACGATTTGCAGGTTTCCGTAGGGAACGCCGGCCTCTAAGCCATTACGATAGCCCAAAAGAAAAACTTTATCGTCGGGTCCGACGATAGGATCATAATGGTGTCGTGTCAGGTAACCGACCGAGCCACCGAGCGCTAAGAAGGCGTACGAAGCTTGCAAACCGTCGAATCTACCGATGATAGGATTTCCGTCATACGTTTTTACCATAATCAAAGTTACACCGTAAGAGAGACCTACGAACGTTTGAATATTTAAAACACCGTAAGCTTCATTATTTTCGGTCAGGCACGCAAGGCCCTGTGCGCCCGCAAACAGTAAACCCACGCCACCATTCACGCAGAATAGGGCCGTCCATTTTGACTGGCGCGAATTTGCCAAAGAAACTTCCGGTTCATTGCGAACGGCGGCGGCCTGGGACTCGGCCTGCATCAGAGAGGCTGCTTCAGTTTCCGTCAGCTTCCGGCCGAGCGCATTTTCCAAGCGTATCGTCATCGACGACTTCGCGCCGGGTGCCGTCTTCATTAAATTCCCGACCACGGCGAAAGATGGCGCGGATGACACTAGCGTAAGGAAGAGCAAAGCTTTTTTAAACATGAGTACGTGCCCTTTCTGTTAGATTAATTTTTAGGTGACAAGGAGCAACTGCAAGCGTGCCACCTGGCAATTCTAGCCGAAAAGGTGTTGAACTCATTTACGATCGAGCCAGGGCAAAAAAGGAGCAAACATGAAACGAATTTTCTTGCTCATTCTCACGTTAACCGGCGCTTTCGCGATGGCCGAAGGTCCCTGCGCGAAGGATCGCGAAACGTTATGCGCCGGCGTCTCCCATGGCGACGGCCGTATGATGAAATGCATGAAAGAAAATGAAGCGAAGCTCTCACCCGAGTGCAAAGCTTCTTGGGCAAAGAATATGGAAAACATGAAAGAGCTTAAAGCCGCTTGCCACGACGATGCCGAAACTCTCTGCGCCGGGAAAACTCATCGCGATTTGGCTAAGTGCATGCGCCAAAACAAAGAGAAATTAAGCGAAGGCTGTAAAGCCGAGTGGAAAGAAATGAAAGAGTCGCGCAAAGGCCGGAAGGGTTAAACTTCGGCGAGCGCCTCCGTGATGTGTCCAAAACTGTCTACATATTCTTACTCTTTGCGTTGACCAACGGTCATGCCACGGGCAACCAGACTCAATGAAAACGATTTTGTCTGTTTCTGTTTTGGTGTGTTCCTTGTTGTCTTCAACCGTCGCTCTCGCGGGTGACTGGAACTGCTTCGGCGTTCTTATCCGTAACGACCGTGTCGTCGACGGGGGCGGTCTGATCGTCGTCGGCACCTGGCCGAGCCCCAATAACCCCGGTAGCGAACTCGTTATGTTGGGTTACTCAAAAGCGAAGAACGCTCGCGTCGTCGCCATTCGCGATTGCTTCCCCGCAACTGAAAAAGCGGACTAAAAAACACGCATTGGGCGGAATGTTTAAAGGCGGTTGAGGTTTTTCCAATCGAACAAAAATTGAAATCCGGCGGCGCGAAAATCTTTAATTAGTCCCGGTTTTGATTTGAAGAATACAATGGCGATCGTGGAAAGATGGAAAGTCCTGCCCGGCTCCTTGAACGCATTCAAGCCGGCGGCCACGTCGTAGAATATCCTGTTCCCGTCTTTCGGGCCGAACTGAACCCATTCGTCATCGATTCGCAGATGATCGACGGACAAGGGGTCGTCCGGGTGGCTGTTTCTCGCAATCGCCTTTTGGTTCGGCAAAGCTAAAAATGGTGCCGTCGCCCAGGCCTGGAGTTCCTTTTTCAATCGCAGGTATTTCTCAACATCATTTTCTTGCATCGCTAAAGTCTGAATACGCCGTGCTTCGGCGAACCGAATCCAAACTTCGATAGACACGCTAAGAAGCTCTCGTTCCACTTCGGGTTTGATAAAATAGCCGGCCTTCAGAAGACCACGCATAGAATTTTTGGCCCGAAAAGCCGCCACGAAATCGATATTGATTCCGTGCTTACGACGAAAGTTCCGACATAGCTCTTTTAGTTCCGCGGTGTATAGATTGGACGCTTTGCCGACGACCGCCAGATCAATATCAAAACCCTGCCGCCACAATTTATGCGCTCGGCTGCCGGTGAAGATGACGGCCTCGACTCCCCCGTACTTTTCTAATGCCGAAAGGATAGGAAGAAGATCTGCAAATTGCTCCGGGTTAAGGGAAACGTGCTGCGCAAGTTGTTGGGCTTCGGCCGTCAGGTCATTAAGGCAGCCACGCTCCGCAACCGCCCAAGATCTGAGCGGTACTAAAACAAATACCAAATATAGCGCGAGGAGACGGCAGAGGTTCATTGCTCGTTAGGCAAACGCAATACTCGCACCAGCCGCAAGCCCACCGGGCTAGTAATTAAACTGCAGCTGCATGCGGATTAAGTTGCCCTGCTCGTTGGCGTAGGGTTTGACCGAGCTGGTGCGATCCGTCCACGTGTACATGCCCGTGAGTTCGATGGCCGAATTAGGGCGCCACTCCACGCCGAGTTCGGTCTCGTCAACGCGCTGGCGGGGCGAATAAGCCTCGTGCTTACGTCCACCGCGATAGGTCTGCGTGCGGGTGAACAACATGGTTTTACGCCACTGATACATGAGTTGGGCGTAACCGCCATGAAGCGCTTCGGTCGTGACCTCGGTTTGGGCGCTATTCAACTCCGGCCCGTCGCCCACGTTGTACTCCGCTTGAAAACCAAAGGGCTGCGGATAAAAGATGAACGAAGCGGCCACACGGCGATCCAAGTAGCGCGCGGCAGGTGCGGTCTTGATCGGCGAACCCGTCGTGGTCGGCGTGGTAAAGTAGCCGGTGTACGCCTGGAGGCTCGCCTCTAGGAACTGCCCATTCTCGAAAAGGAAGGGATAAGTCGCGCGCGCGACGTAGTGCATGTCATTGTTGGCTTCGGAGCGGTTCGCGGTTTGACCGTTGTAAGCTCCGACCGCGAAGACCCCGTAATCGCCCGAGCCTTTTAACCCTGAGTCGACCAACGTTTTGAAACGCTGGCGAGCTTCGCGGCTGGCCCAGTAATAAAAGACGCCGAGATCACGTTCGTCTTTTACGGCGCTGTTTAAAGCGTCGTTACGATCTAGGGCCAAACGATTTTGGCTGGACTGCATATTCTCAAACCCGTACGGGATTTTTGACTGCCCGACGCGAATCCGCGATTCTTTATGTTCGTCCAAAGAGATGTCGACGTAGTAGTCGCGCAACTGCGAGAAGTTTCCGGAAGCCGAACCATCCGGCGTCGACGCAAAATCAGGTTGAATGTAGATGTAAACATTGTCGGCCACGTCGCCGAAGAAAATCATTCGCGCACGGCGGATAAAAAAGTTGTTCGTTCCGCCGACCGAACGGTCGCCTTGCGCGCTCAACAAGTCCGCGTTGGGACGGCCGGCCCGGTTGTAACGAATTTGACCATAGCCGCGGAGGTTGATCTTTTCGAACCACATCTTTTTCGGCGCTTCGGCCGGCGAAGAATCCGGCGCCGTGACCGGAGTCACCTGAACGACCGGGGCGACTTGGGCATTCGCGAGCGGGACACACATCAAAACCAAGAACAACAAAGCTTTCACGAGCAAACCTCCACCTTTAAGCAAGATGTTTAATCGGATTGCGTGACGAAGGATTGTTAAAGTTTGGTTATCTCTTTTTGCCGAGATTGGCGCGTTCGGTGCCGAAGATAGGTACCCCTAAGGCTTCCCGAGGCTCCAAAACTCACGGATTGGCTGCGGCCCCGGCGGTGGATTTGCAGATTGCTCTTCCATGCTCAAATTTAAGTCCCTGCTCATATTGTTGTTCGTGGCCGCGGCCTTGCCTTTTTCCCACGCCCAATCGGCCGTTGGGTCCGCGGCGCTTCGCCAGGATACGGCGGGGTATACCCAGGCGACCACTCAACTCAAGGACATTTACGGTGGCTACATCGTCGAGGGTTCCGTCGCCCACGGCGGCCTTCAGCCTAACTACATCATCGATACCGAATCCCCGCTTCTACGCACATTTCTAAGCCACGCTGCCGGCCTTAAAACGTTGCCGCCGAACGAAAGAATCAGCGCGGTGATCGATTTCATCCGTCACGAAGTTATTCTCGACCGCGATCAAGAAGGCGCTAAGTACATGAGCTTGATGGCGAAGTACCGCGAGCGTGGGTTGAACATTCCCCTATCCGCTTACATCGAAGCGCAGGTCGGCGTTTGCCGTGAACATGCCATGTTGTTGCACCTGGCGTTGAAAGAAGCCGGCATCGCCAGCCGCTACGCTTACGGCCGCGTGGGATTCTTGCATTACCCCGCGGTCGATCACGCTTTCGTCGTCATCACGGCCAAAGGCGGAACGCAGTACATCATCGATGCCTACAATCTCAACTTGAACGGACGCAAGCTTAGCGACGTGACCCGGCCGGGCGGCAGTCAGGTCACCGACGCCGTGACGTCGTACGCAGGACAACTTCGCGGACTTCTGAGTTCCGCTTTCGCCATTCACGTGAAATTAGTGGATTACCCGAAGGTTTGGGCGCCGGTGAATCTCGCGTATCAACAATGAGCCGAATTGTTTTTTCGCTCCTGGCTTTATTTATTTCCAAGAGCGTCTTCGCTGCTTTAACGAACGCGACGAATGGTTCAAGAAAACTGCAATATCGATTTAAAGATCTAAGGCGTCACCACGTAATGATAGGTGGCATCTTGCTCGTTCTTATTCATCGGTTGGTTCAAAAGTCGCAGCGTTAAAACAGGACCACGAACGGACGACAGTAAATCCTGTAACGTTACCGCGAACCGTTTGCTCTCGGGCAAAACATAGCGTCCGTAAAGGTGCGCGGCCCCGACGCTCACCAAAGTTTTTTTGCATCGGCCACTTTGCAGTAAAGTCTTAATCTCGTGGGCCATAAAAGCATTACGGGTGATGTAATTGTATTCCAATTTTTCTTCGAGCGAGCCCCGGTCTGGATCCGGAATATTTAGCTCCCGATAATCCGTATCGATGGCGAAGAGCTTCAGTTTGCGATCACGAGCCTCGCGCAACAATTTGTGCCGGTAGTCGAGAGCTTCTCGCTGGACGGGCGAGGTCCAATCGATTTCACGCTTTTGACCGGGAAAGAACGGCAGCGAGAAAAAAGCCTTGTTTGCTTCGAGGACCGACTCTTCGAACGACGCTCCCGATGAGTAAGCGGTGTAGGATTTCTGGAAAATGTATTTCGGGATTTCGAGCAGCAAGCAATCAAAGCCCGATCCTTCCGCGGCGGCGAGCAGGGTTTCGTAGGTCTCGTCAATGCTGAATCCTGACAAGTGAGATTCACCCACGAGCACGATCCGGGCATTCTTAAAATCTTTCTCGTCTTTTAATTTTTGTATCGATAAGAACGGAGTTTCCGCGAGGACGGCCGACGCACAAAAAAGAATTATTATGTTTAAATAGAGCATTTTAGACATTTGGTATTCTCATTTTAACCGCAAAGTTCATTTGTATATAAGCTCGAACATTGTGCATTTCCAATTACCTTGTCGCATCCGTCACCTGCTTCATCGGGGTGAGTTCAGCGCTCTCCGGTTTCTCTTGGCAAGATGTTTTTATAAGCTCTTTGTTGAGGGCGATAGTTTCCAGGCGTTGCCGCATTTCTTTCGAAAGGTCTGCATCTTTCGAGTTCCCAAGGCGAATGGCATTACTCTCGCTCTGGTTGAAACCTTCGGCGATTAATAACTTCGCCACGCCGGTGACGTGTCCACTACCCCACGGTAAAATGGCGCGGTGACTTTTTTGGAGCGCACGCTTCGTTTCATTGACGAGAATAAAGTTCCGGTAGTCCATCGAAAACCAATTGTGAATGCCGCCACGGGTATTCTCGCCGGTCTCGCCATCCTTCATGCTAACGTTTGAATAGCCAAGACTCGCGAGAACTTGGGCCGCCGGCGCCAAACGATCTAATTGTAAGTCACCGGATTGAATCTCGATCCCGGCTCCCTTCGGGTAATCCATAGCCCAGTGACAAGCGTCACCCGAACGACTTGTCGCCTCACAAGCTTCGCGATTGCGTCTCACGATGTACTCGGGACGATAGGTTTTACCGTCTACGTCGAGTACGCACGGAATAAACGCGGTTTGATTTCGGGTGAGCTTCTTCGCCTCGGGAAGTCCGCCGTTAAACGATTGTGAGAGCGCCAACAATTGTGGCCCGGTGAGACCCGCCGCGGGTTTGATCCCCGTTGAGGGACCGGAACAGGTAAATAGCTCGGTGAGAATAGTCGTTTCTGTTTTGCCCTCGGCAATCCACGTTTTCATTTCGTGATCGACGCTCGTGAAGAATTTCTTCGAAGCGTAGTGCTCCATCCCGACCAGAAGAACACGCTTATCATCTTTGCTGAACTCCACCATCGGCATAAAAACGGTACCGGAAGAATCCACGCACGCCCAATCGGTCGCGGCATTTGACTGAGTGCTAAGGATCGTCAGGAGCGTAAGGAGTAAGTTTCTTCTAAGAGCCATATCCAGTGAGTTTGCAAACTTCAGCCCAAATGCCCCGCCTCTCAATGCTTGACGATGTATCAATATGAGAAAAAACGGCGGTCTATTTTTCAACGGCGCAAAATCGGCAACTGAACGTCAAGCCTAGGGCACCCAGAACCGCCTTGAGGTTCGCTTACCGGTCCCGGCGTTGCAATATGTGCTTCGTAAGGAACCAGTGAGGAACCAAAATGAAGAAATCGAAAATCGCAGCGTTGGCCTTTACGTTTTTATGTAGCCCGATCGGCTACGCGAAGTTGACGGTCACGGCCGACAATCTCTACGTGAAAGAAAACTTCCAGGTCTGCGCCGACCAATGGTTAAAAATTATTGAAGATGTCGGCGGTAACAGCGAGAAGGCGACCGAGTTCCGCGTCTTGATGTCCATCAAATGCGGAAACAAAATAAAGAACGGAATGCATTTCGGTCAGATCACTCCGCAAAATGCGAGCGATAAACTTGTGAACGCCGTGAAGATTTTAAAAGAAATTTACCCACGCGTTTCGAGCCTCGATAAGCAACAACGCGTGCAAGAATGGATTCAGCGGATTAAACAAAGACCTGAGTATCCGAAAGAGACCGCCCACAGCGCTCCGGCAGAGGCCGAGGCGGTCCGCTAGTACGCTCGGTTACCCGCCGACCGCTCCGGGTGGTAAAGCATCGGGCAGACCGTTCGGAACGCGTTTAAAAACACGGACGCTATCGATCACGTACTGCGCGGGGAAACGCGTCGAGCCGTCGGGATTACCCGGTCAGCCCCCGCCTACCGCGAGGTTAAGCAAAAGGTAAGAGGCCTTGGCGGAAACATCCGGGCCGGCCACGCGATGTCTTTCAACTCCATCAACGTACCAGATCAGAAGACCCGGCTGCCAATCGAGGCCGAAGCGGTGAAACGCCGCCGAGTAGTCGGGACCGTAAAATGCTTTGCCGTTTGATTTGTGCGCGCCTCTGGAGTCCTTATAGTGATAAGTCAGGTGCACCGTTTTCGTGTCATGGCCGAGGTTTTCCATTATGTCCATTTCCGGTGGCCAGGCGCCATCGGCGGGCATCAACCAGAACGCCGGCCAGAGCCCACGGCCCGCCGGAAGTTTCGCGCGGACTTCAAAATAACCGTACAGTTGCGAAAAGCCATTGAGACCTGCGCAGTGCGCGCCCGTTTCCCAGGGGTTACACTTAGCGGTGGTGATCATGCCGGACGAAAAGGTTTGATCCTTAGTCGCGTTCTTACATTCGCTTCGGGGCGTCGCGTGCGGCTTGGCGATGATCTTAAGCGTGTGACCACCGACGGCAAAAGCGTCGGGCAGATAACACTGGAGTTCGGAACCCAACGTTTGGTTACCCCAAAAATCCTTAGTCTTCCAAACGCTGCGATTAAGAGACGTGCCCAAGAAGTCTTCGGTAAAAGTTCTTTGCCAGCCCGCGTGCGCTGAGAAACTCGTGAATAAAAATATAAATAAAAATTTCATCTGATTCTCCCCTAATTCTCTGCATCGTAACTCCGCAGGCCGATGGGGTCCACGATATCAGCCCCGGAGCGCAAATCCCCGCCTTCGATCTAGTTTTTATGAATGCACGAACGCTTCGAATTCACCCATCGTGAAACGCTTCATATCGAAGGGCATTGGGCCTTTAAAGTTTTCCGGCTGCATCATCGGGTCTTTATGCACCTTTGCGGTCACCTGATCGCGGTGTTTTTTAGATTTATAAACGATGAAGGCGAAAATAACCGTCTCGTCCTTTTTTAGTTTGCAGAGTTTTGTAAAGGGTATGCCCCATTCACTATCCATTTTCGCGCCGACGCATTCGTAATAATCAAGGGCGCCGTACTTCATCCATAGCTTGCGACCGACCATGGCCATCTTTTTGTACGCTTTAAGCTTACTTTTCTTCAGTGGAATAATAAAACCGTCGACGTATTTACTCACAACAATCCTTTCGCTTGGTTAACTAAAAACGATAGTCACGAATTATTTATTTAACAACCAAATGTCCGAGCCTGGCCTTCACGTACCATGATCTTCGTCGGGTTCAGAAGATGGGATAAGCAGATACGTGGTTCAAGAGGTTTACGTGATGTTAAACTATCTAAATGCTCATTAAGTCGTTCGGTTATTTTTGTATGATTCACCTCGCGTTTTCTTTTGCGTTCGTAGCGAACGCCGCCGTCAAAGACTGCTCAACGATCGAAGACCTCTCAAAAGATTTGGGACCGGCGTGGAATCAAGGCAAGACCTCATGGTGCCACTCCTTCACCGCGACTGATGCCATGACTCGCCACCTCTTAAACTTAGAAACGCTGAAACCGGGCGAACGATTACATCCACTAAGAATCGCCGCCGCAATCCCGATGATAAGAGGAAAATCCGTAACGGGATCAACGTCCGAACCGAATACGATGCACGCAAATATCGGTGATCTCAGAGATGCAAAAAATAGCAAAGCCGGTCTTTGTAAGGAAACAGACCTTTCACCCGCCGCGGACCGGTCAAGAGCCCTCTACAACGAAGAATGGGAAGATGCCGAAAAAATTTGGCAGGTGGAAGAATCTGAAGATGCAGAAGCAGACCAAAATAAACCCTGCAGACCGAAAAAAAATTTTTACGGAACGATTACAAATCTCGAAGATCAATTAACGAAAGACGAAGCGAATTATTGGGAAACGACCTTTATGGCCAAGTGCAAAATTCCTATGCCTAAGGTAAAGCTTTTAGGTTTTCAAAACCGTTTCAGAGCCGACCGAATAAACTTAGCCCGCAAACCCGCAATTAGTAATCCTCTTTTTGAACAGAATATTGCGGGCCTGATAGATACCGTATTGAAATCCAACGAACTTGCCGGGATTGGGTACGATGCCAATTTTCTTCGCGTGAACAAGGCCGGCCCGACGCACGGCCATTGGAGTTCGATCGTTGGCAGGAAATTAGATGATTCCGGAAAATGCGTTTACCTCGTGCGCAATTCCTGGGGCGCAGACTGCAAGCAATATAAACCTGAATTTAAATGCGAAGAAGGGCATCTTACGGTTCCCGCCGATCAACTCTTAAGAAATGTCCACACGGTCGAATACATCGGCAAGCCTTAGCCGCCGTTTACGTCGCGCAATTAAAAATCAAAGCCCACAACGCGTGTCGGAACGTGAAGGTTCGGGCCGAAGAGGACCGCGGTGCCGCCTTCGCCGAAATACTGGTGACCCCAGAAGTAAGTCGCTCCGCCCGGTAAGATCGCCAAGGTGGCGAAGTTGCCGAGCGCCATCGCCACCGGGGTTGCAGAAAGGCCCATGAGTCGCACGGGTGCGGCGGCGTTCTTTCCACCGGTTGAAGACGAAGTGCCGTCGCCGATTTGACCGGCGTAATTATCGCCCCAGCACCAGGTCGTCGCATCGGCTTTGATTGCGCACGCGTGAAAATCACCGGCGTACGCCGCGCGCACGTTGCTCATACCCGTGACGGCCAGCGCGACGGTGCTTTTCGCAACGTTGACGCCGGAACCTAATTCAAAATTTGTGTTGCGACCCCAGCACTTGAGGGTGTCGTTCATATCGATCACGCAATTGAAAGCTCCACCGGCGATCAACTTCTTCGCGCGCAAGGTTGCCGAAACTTTTACGGGAGCGTGTGAAGTTTCGGCCGTGCCCGCAAGTTCACCGAGCTGGGCTGCGTGGTTATCGCCCCAGCACCAAACGGAATCATCCGCTTTCATCGAAGCGCAGTTATGCCCGGCGCCTACGCCGAGTGATTTAGCGGGACCAAGATTCGGAACCTTCGTCGCTACGGGGTTCGTGATTACGGAGGCCGGTTGACCGAGCTGACCTAATTTATTATTGCCCCAACACCATACTTCACCGTTCGCGAGCAGAGCGCACGCGTGGTTGGGAGTGTCGTTCGTAAACCCAAGCTTTATCTGCGTGACGAACATATTGAACGGCCGCGCGAGCCCAAGATCGACGATCTGCACGTCTTGCGGAAGGCCCTTCACTTTCGTTTCGATACTTGTGCGGCCAACGAAATCACCCGTACCTAAATTACCGTCCACGTTTTGCCCGAAACAATAGACCTCGTTCGCGGTACTTTTTGCGCAAGACCAATGAGTCCCCGCGCGGACGAGTTCGTACTTGCGCGACGTATGCTTGAAAGGAACGTTCTGACTTTTATTCGATAGATAACCGAGCTGACCAAGAGTCGCCCGGCCCCAGCACCAAAGAAAATGATCCTCGCCGATCGCGCAAGTGTGGTGCGTACCGACGGTGGTCGCCATCCGGCGCGGTACGATGCGAACCTCGGTCAAGGCCTGATTATTCGCGCCGCAATCCACGTTCACGCTGGCGGTTTCGATTTGTGAAAGCTCAAGGTTCTCACGGGCTTTTATCTGGAGCGAAACTTTTTGTCCGTCTTGCATCCGTAAACTTGTCGTCGTCAACTCGAGCGCTGATCCAGTTCCGCCGAATACGCTCACGTTGCACTCGAGCGTTCCCCCGGTGGCTTCAAACTCGAGCGTTCCCGAACTGCCTTCGAAAAGCGTGCGTTCTTGCTCGCTCGTCGTAACCGCAAATTGGGCGGAACTTTCGGCCGTGTTCGGCTCGATACTCGCCGACGAAGGTTTTGAATCGACGGATTTAAACGCGGGGCCGCAGGCTTGGAACGTAATCACGATCGAGAACACGAAAACCGCGACGAATATCTTAGACACCATAGAAACGTTCTCTCCGGGAGACGGAACTTCTTCAAGCTTACTTCGCAACACATCCCTATCGGTACTTTCGTCCTGAAAGTGTACGAATTGAGCCGCCTCAATTTGAGAATTCAACGTCCTTCATGGGTGAAGCCTACAACACGTTCTCGATAATGGGAGAGCAGGAGATCACGGCGGGTGCTCCCTTAATATCTGAACGGGCGTCGTACACACGTACCCTGACGAGTCCGCCCCTTTCCGCGTAGAAGGAATCCTTCGCCGCGAGAACTTTAGGCTCGCCGTGAACGACCGCGGACATCTGGAAGATCATGTTCATCCGTCCGCCTTCACAAGCAGCGCGGTACTCCGCCTTCTTCTCCGCCGAACCGAACACGCCCGTGCGTGCGGTGCCGTCCGCGATGACCTGATAGGGCTCTTCCGATCCCGTGCGAATCGTGTAGACGTTGCCTTCCGTGCGAATGCTGAGCCGAAGATTTTTCTCGCCCCCTTTAGGTCCGCATAAATATAAACCTTGCAGGACAGGGCAAGCCGGCTGCGCCATGGCTTGTTGATGTAAAATAATTCCTAGAAATGCTAGCGTGATGGACCAAACCTTCATAGCGACTCCTCTACAAACTCGGGCACAAGGTGCACCCGAATCCCACCCATGGCTACGTGGTAGAAGTCCGCATGAGGATTTTCCTAGTCATCATTTGACAGGCTAAGGAGTGCCAGCGACCCTAAGTGTATGGGAAACACATTATGGCTACTCATTTTTTTCAGCAACATAGTCGCCTCCGCTGCCGATGGATCACAAAAGTTGCGTTACGAACTTATTAATAAAATCAAGGAAGGCAATCACATTACATTGGTCGGAAAAAAACATTGCGACAGCTTTATCAAAAATGGGAAGAGCACGGTCGGACAGTTTATGGCCTGGAATTTATCTTTTTTTGGGAAGGACCAAGAAAACAGCGTCGAGGCCTCGTGCAACAAACAAGATGGCGCCAATGTCTGCGCTCTAACCTTTAATGCCGATTCCAAGAGCGAATCACTTTGGTCCTGGTGGACTCCGCTTTCATTACGATTCTAAGGGAAAGAAAATTATAACTTCCACGATGGAATGCATCGGAACCTGCTAAGAGTTTTACTTTTAGTTTCTAGAATCTTTCGCAACACATTTGAATTGGGTTCGTTCCTGCCGATAGCCGTTCGTCTCTCCCAATTTCAGCGAAAGGCACTCGCCCAGGTGGCGCACGCATTCCTTTTGAAGATCTGCTATCCTGCACTCCCTGGTGTTTTCCGAAACAACGCGCCAAACATGTAGCCCGGAATCATGGAGAGGAATACGACCAGAGAAAGGCCGGGCGTTATGATGAGATACGCGGCCATGAGTTTTTCGAAATCGGCGGGGTCCGGCGTGCTGCCGAATGCAAGGAAGTAACCGGCGATGATCGCGAGACCGCACAAACCTAGCTTGACCAGATGTTGATTGAGACTGCCCTTACGCAAAGTCGCGACAGCCGCGGAAACCACGAAGCTTACGACTGAAATTAGAATCAAGGTCTGCGTGTCGGACATCGAACGCGAACTTAGGGTAAACCATCCGATATGTCTAGAAGTAGCTAGGGAAAATCGACGAGACAATCAAGCCGCCTAGTTGGACCACGGCTGCGAGACAAAACGCAGAATCAGTGAACCCGTACCCGGGCCCGCCGCGACGGCCGGCACGCCGACGGTGATCGCCTTGACCATCCCGACGTGATCGACGTTCTGAAGCGTTTTGTATTGGCATGTTGGAAGGCCTTCGCAAATACGCGTGATCAAATTTGAATCCACTCCGCCCAACATCATATCGTCACGCGACCCCATCAGGACCAGAATCGGGGGCTTGATGAAGCTAAATGCGGAGTAACCCGGTCGCTTGCTTTCTTGTTGCATGACCGAAGCTAATTCTTGAACTTGTTTACCGGCCGACGCCGGCGCGAAGCCGTTGCCGGTTTTGCACGAAGCGGGTTCACCATGGATGTCGTTCAGCGTGATGCCGAATAAATCACCGAAACTCGCGCCGAGGTTCACGAGGTTCGACGCGCGCCACGCGGGTGACAACAAAAGCAAACGCTCGACGTCTTCGGGATGCTTAAGCGCGATGTCGCTCGCGAGCAAGCCGCCGAGAGAATAACCCGCGATCAGCATCTTCTGCGCGCTGAACTCTTTCGTTAAAGCGTAGACTTCTTCCGCATCGTTACGCCAGGCAGCGAACCGTGCATCCGCGATGTCGCGAATATCTTTGTTGAAGTGACCCGACAGGCGCGGTGCGACCACGTTAAAACCCGCATCTAGCAAAAGCAAAACGATCGGGCGCATGGCCTCTGGATTCGAGAACACTCCGTGCAGCACGAGCGCGACCTTGCGGCCGGCACCGGGCTGAACGTAAACGGCCGAGTCGACTCGCGACGAGCACGCCTCATCCCGCTGAGCACGCCAGGCATCCCAATTCGCGAGCGCCGAACTCACCCCCGGATCATCGACCAGACGACGGTAAAACGAGGAGAGATCGCCGCCCTTGACCGCGCAATCCTGGCTGGTTTCATCAAAGCCGATCAGCTTAATGTTGGGACGCAAAGGATGACCTTCGACAACGAGCTTCCCGCTGTCGGTCTGAAACGCGAGCTCACCTTCGACGCGAGCCCACGGCATCACCGTATTGGATTCGAGCAAAATAACGGCACCGCACGTAAACGTAGGCTCATTTTGGGCGTGCGCCCACGGGCCCATAAGCAATGCGATCAATATTGAGGTCATGGTGTTGGTATTAGCAAAGTTGATGCCCGGCCGTCACTTGTTCTCGTGCCCTTTATCGCAGCTTCCATCGATGGTCTCGATCCGGCTCGGGGTCAAGGGAATCGCCTTGGATCTTGGTCCACCAAAATAAATCCGATACCGACAAGGGCTGTACGTGGATGAGCTCGGATAAACCGAAGCCAGCCATACCGTTTCACCCTCCAACGATGGTTCCGGCCGGACGGCGACGTCGCTTTTGAACTCGCCTCTCTGCAGTGAGATCGCTCGAATGACGGATTGCCGGTACAGCGCGCGCGTCGCTCGCTTCGAGACGTTTGCTCTTGAAAACTGAGGCTCGTTTGAAGGCCGATGGTTGAAATAATTCGGTCGTCGCGTTGAAAAGTGAGTGAGTGGATCAGCATCTAGGTCTTGAGCGAAAAAGATTTTCCCCTCATTCTTTTTGATGCTCGCTACGATGTTCGCAAAATTTCGCTCGAGCGCTTCTTGGCTAAAATCTTTCCCATCAACCGGTATCGCTTTTACCAACGACGACCCGGGAACTCCCCGCTTGGATTTGGCGTAGCGATCAAAGTCTTTCGTGTCGTGCTCCGTAGTCCACTCTAATTCGGCGGTCATCTCTTCTAAGATTTCAGGACGGCCGAAACTCCAGGAAGCAATGACTTTCGGCGAGCAGATCAAATAATCCAAGGCGACGGAATCTCTGAGGTGGATCACGTAAACCGTTTCATCAACAAATTTTTGCAGATTACAGTCGCGCGAACCCCGGTCCACTTCGGCGAATTTCACATTAGACTTAAGCTTGAATCTTAAAAGCGTGTCCCCGTAACCAAATGTTCCCAGCGGCGTTCGCCACAGGTAGACCCCCGAATAATAGTTCCCGCCATCCATCGGATAGAGGTTGTCCGGTGTCATATTCGCGAGGATCGAATCCAGGGCCGCACGAGATTTCCATGAGTAAAGCGTATCCGGCGCGCACTCAGGAAGAAATTTTCCATCTTTATCGAACGGGATAGTTATGCCTTCAAGCTCAGGACGTTCACACTTCTTCCAAACGTAGCCGTGATCTGAGCGGCTATGACCGAGCGATGGGCTCGTCAATGCCAAAAATAAGCCGGCAATCGTCAGTATGTTCGACAGTTCGAATCGTCTCTCGCGCGCTAATCTCACTTGATCACCTTTTGTATGCAAGCAAGAGACAATTGCAGGATCAACGCCAGCGTATAGCGAATAAATCAGCTTAAGCTGCGCCGCGAGTGCTCGGTTACACGGGTGGTGAAAGAGGATTGGCTCTCATTACGAACTACATACCCGACGCATTCTTTAAGTGAAGAAAGGCCCAGATTGAACCTGCGCCCAGTAGCCCAAAACCATTAAAACCAACAGTGATGCCCTCTCGAGCCTCAAAATGAACTCCCTCGATTCAATATCCAGATTCAGTCTCAAAGTAATGCTAAGATTTGGCATGAGATTTCAAAAAAAATTGGCCGTTAGGATCTTTGCCGTCGCCGTCCTTACGATCGCAAGTATCTCGCCATTTCAAAACTGTTCATCGGGTTTTCAATCACTTGAATCATCGAAAGTCGCCACGACGACAACGAGGGTCGACCCAGTACCCAATCCAGAAATTCTCAAACCATTAGACGAGGCCGGATACGATATTATCATCACCGCGGGACAATCGAATTCAACGATGGCTGGCCAAGGAAGCTTTCAAGATCCTGTGGGCAGCGGGTACGACGCACAAATCTTCCAGATCGGCCGGGAACCTCAAGTCAATTTAAAGGTGATCCCCGCTGGTGACGCCATTCAAGCCTGGGGTTACGCGCCTTCACTTGAAGGAAAACGGGCCGCGTTCGTTATGTCCTTCGCACGACAATACGCAAAAGAAAGATTGAGTTCTAAACGAAAAGTATTGATCGTTGCCGGTGGCTACGGAGGCACCAGTTTGCTTTTTTGGGACGATAAAGTTGAGTTTACCGGCGATAACACGATCCTCGCCGATGATCTCAAAGCCCGCGTGGCCGCGGCTTTACGTCAACCGGGTCAAAACCGCGTCGTGGCTTTTCTTTGGCATCAAGGCGAAACGGACGTAGGCGTTGCCTACCATTTAAGAAACAACCTTTCCACTTTCAGCGTACCTTACCCCGGTGGATCAGCCGAAGTTCCTACCTCTCTGGGAGGATTTAGTCAGCACGCCCAGCGCCTCGCTAACCTTATCGCAAAAGTCCGACTTGAGTTAGATGAACCACATTTACCTTTCATCAAAGGTGAATTGAGCGAGCGGCACTTTCGCGACCTCGGCAGTGTCACCGTAGGAAGCGGAGCGAACGCCAAAACATTCAACTACGCCGATCAATATTTAATGCTGAATGATTTTTACGAAGCCCATCGCCAGTTAGAACCTATGATCGGCGATACGGGTTTTGCTTCCTCACAAGGTTTGCCGTCGAATGGCGACGCCGGATTTGCCGAATGCAGTGGTTCGGGCCTTGAGCCCGTCGCCAAATGCCACGTTCACTTCAGTGCCCAAGGGCAGATCGAATTCGGGAAGAGATATTTCAATAAGTGGCGCGACATCAAAAAGGTTTTTGGGAATGTTGAGAGCGCGACACGAGAAACCGATGGTACCGTAACTGTCGTTGGCTGGACATGCGAACGAGGCTCAACTCAAAAAGAGATTGTTCATGCTATAGCCAGCCCAACGGGCGCAACCGAGCCAACACCGGTCGCATCGGCTTATGTTGACGCAGCTAACGAACCCGAAGTTTCAAGCTTGTGCGGTACCGCCGGACCACATCGCTTTAAAATTTTAATCCCGGCACATTTGGCAAAATCTCTCTCGGGTCAAAAAATTGAGGTTCAGCTCGTGCTGAATGATCGCTCAAAAGTGATAGTGCCGGGACTACCCCTTTATTATCCTTAATCTGCATATCTAGACTGCGTCAGGTCTGGTGGTTAGAATTTAGATGATCGTTGGCGCGATGTTCTTCAACACCACATTTTTGCGCGCAGACTTTCCGGTTGTGGGATTTACGCAATCTAAAATAACGCTGTTCCGGTAACCGTTGTTGTCCTGATAAAAACTGAGGAACACACCGCACTCCGATCGATCCCCCGTCGAAAATGACAAGATCAACCGGGCCTGTAACGAACCAAGCTGCGGCACGACGACTTCCGCTAGAGGCTGATTGGACCCAAACCGTTTCGTTTCACCTACGTAACCTCCGTGCGCGCTCGCGAAAGAATCCGACAACGAAGCGTAGACCCGCTCGCGGGCCGCCTCGTCCCGACGGTAGCTCTCGGCCTTCTCAGCCTTCCACTGTTGTGTTTGACGAGTGGCCTCCGCCCGCGAAGCTTCTAGGTAATCGGCGCCCGCCGTTTGCGAGAGGGCTGAAACGGCTAAGAAAACCAATGCACAGTGTTTCATGTCTGATCCTTCGTCTGAGTTAGTGAAATCGCCTTTTCAATACACCCACCCGACGGAGATAAACAATCACTCTTCGCCTTCGACGCGCTTTAGCGGCCTTCGTCGGCGACGGAAATATCATCGTTAGGCGCGTCACCGAAGCGGTAATTGAGAAACCTCCCCGAGGCTTGCGCCGCATTGATTTTTACTTGGATCTTTTGGCGATCCTCTTCGCAAGCCTCCGAGGAAAGCCCCTCGTAGCGGGAGGTCGCGTAGATGACGATGCCGCTCACTTTCAAGATGAACCGCTTATCCAGTCCGTCTAAATCCATATCCCTACAAGCGGCAACTAAACCGACGGGAGAAATATTCGTTACGCCAGACCCGTCTGCATTTATGATTCGAAAATCTTTTGCGATATCGTCCGAAGAACCAAACTGGATAAGTTTTCCGGATAGGCCGGCCAGATTGACTAAGGCTCGCAAACGAAATGCTTCTTGAGAGCAACGGCTTCCGGTCCAATAAGAAGATGATCTATAGATATCGTCCCACCGGTTATGCTGCGTTGCCGATTCTTCGTTATATGATCTAACCGCCTTTGAGACTTTGAGTTCGTGCCAATAAATCGAACAGGCCACGGTTAAACCATTTGGCGACACGACGAGATCCGCACCCCAGCACGCCAACGGGAAAAAGCTTACGAAAAGCAAAATAAATTTTTGCGACCACATTTTAAATACCCAAATCGCTCATGACGTTCTCCGCACTTTCAATTCGCACTGTAATCATCGAGATCGTAAACTGCATTCGCGAATCCGTAGACGGAGAGAACACAATCCGCCACGAGCTGCTGCAGAACAAGCGGCTGACCTTCGTACTTCCGACAAGTCGCGATCAACGGTAAATACGTTTGGCTGTTTTCAAATTGGTCCGCGCAAACCTTGATGACGTGATTTTTCTCGGTAAGCCGTTGTTGACCCTCGGCCGTTGATCGATTCAGCTTCTCAATTTCGCTCCGACAGCTGATGGCTTGCGAATGGTTCGAGCCGGCGGAAGCGACGAACGGGGTACCCGTCAGCACGAGGGCCAAATAAACTTTCAACATTACAGACTCCTTTTTTAAAATCATGAGTGGTTACTGGCCGGACAATAGCGCCACCGGCGAATTCAGACAAAAAACTGTGCACGCGACGTCAATAAAATCGGTTAAGTGACTGATTCTGCTGGAGGTACTGTATTCGACCCGGTCGTCTACCGGTGCTTCTCCACATCGAAATTTGGCGTGTGATTTGCAATTTACGGCGCGTGACCTTGTTGAAATCGCACTCAATGGCGTGGCGCTGTTTAGCGGCTGCAATACTTACCTTATCGTGTGCTCAAGCGAGCGCCGATCAACCTTCTTTGAATATTCCTCGGCTTCAATCGGGGCGGGCCTCCGTCTTTCGCGCGACTCTCATCGGGCCTTTTTTGCACACGAGTGATTGCACGTCGCTGCTGTCCGCGGGCGCTTTCTCGGCGTGGAATCAGACCAAATTAATAACGGACTTCAGCAACCAAAACTTCGAACGCCGCGGCTGGAGTGCCGATTTCCTGGCGGAAAGATTGCCGCTGGCGTGGAAGTACCGGCATCGCTCGCAATACGTCGCGCTGACGAGAGCGACGGGATCAAGCGAGCTTGTCGCCTCCGTAGGTCTTTCGTGGACGACGTACACGGCGGCTTCGATCCCTGCCGCCGAAAGCCGAATAACTTCAGCCGAAGTCTCTTCGTCACTGCCGGGAGAACTTTCGCTGGGGGCCCGGCCTTTCCCACGACCTTTAAGCACAAACGGTCAAGGCATCGTTTTCGAGCTACGTACCTGGGCGATCGCCAAAGACGGACTGAGCGCGGAAGAAAGAGGCGAAGCGTTCGGTACTCTCCTTTCGCATCTTCTCCCGATGGTTTTTGAAAAGATCGAACACCTCCCCGACCTTTACGATCAATCCATTCTGTACACTTACGGCGACAAGACATCGTTGAAGCTATACGGGATGATGGGGTTCGAAAATATTTCCGCCACGCCCATTCATCATGAAGGAGCGGACTGGTGGATATTGGCGATCAGCCCCAAAGGTCTGGAAGCTCTCGTCTCGCGCATGAAATCACCGGCTTTTATTTACGATCTCAATCAAGAACTCGAGGTCAATTTACCGCAAGGCCGCTTCAAGGTTCAGGCGACGCGCGGCTTCGGGCACGACGGTGCGGTTTACACCCGCCACGCCGAAGGCCCGAGTGGTGAACCGCGCACGATCATCGAGAACTTGGCTTATCCGACCACCCTCTCCGGGGACATTTCGCTGCTCAGTGGAAGCAACGTGGTGTGGAGCGAAGATGGTGGGCTCGAGGCCGTGACAGGGATCATGAAACCGCACACGATGGAACCGGGAATCGTCGCCGGCGTGGGAAGTTCAATTGCGAAACTTAAAGCCAACGAAGAAGTAGAATTTGGCTTCAACGAAAAAGGTGACCTTTTTTCTTCGCGAAGATCCATTCACCAAAGCCAACGCCCGGCGCGTTTCGAACGAGAACTCAAGTACATAAAATTCCTCGCGATAGAAGCGGAAATGGCACGCGGACTTTGGGCGGCGGAAGGGTCCGCAGTGGCGTGGACGACCGATCGCTCCACCCTTCTGATCAAAGAGCTCGGCCGGAGTGGTTCATTCACGGTCTCGGGAGTGCGCCTACGGGCCGCACAAGGTTCGTCTCTCCACATCGATCCGTGGCGGGTCGTCGTATCGCAAATTGTGAATAGATTGCGCCTTCCGAATGGCAAATGGATTGAGCCCGGCAAAGGCCTCGAGATCCCGCTAAAGAGTAACGGGACGGCAAACTGGTCAAAGGTAAAAGTCTTATGAGCCGTCAGATAATCAAAGATGATCTTCGTTTCCTTTTGTTCTCTGAAATCTACTCACGCTTCGACGAGCCCAAAACGAAACGCAAAGCCTTCGCGCTTTTGGAAGCCGCCATTCAGTGCTTCGACCGCAAAGGCTTCGAAGGTACGACATTAAATATGATCGCGAGAGAAGCCGGCATCTCACGCCCTCTGCTCAACCATTACTTCAAAGGCATGCAAGAGATTCGGGAAACCTCGATCAAATACATTCGCGTGCTCTTTCAAAAGATTGCCGTAGATGCCATGTCAAAAAGCGAGCGCCCAGACGAAATGCTCAAGCAATACATTGAGGCGTGTTTCTTTTGGGCGGAGAATTTCAAAACGCACCGGCACGTATGGCTGCGTTTTTTAAGTTCGTGCGGCAAGAGTAAATCCGATCGCCTACTTAATACCCGAAGCGTGAATGCGGGCAGCGAACGCCTCGCCCAGCTTTTGTCGAAGGGCCAATCGACCGGAGTTTTCACATGCTCCGATCACTGGCAAGCCGCGCGTTTGATTCAACTCACCGTCCTCGGTGCTTTAACAGCCTACGCGACGGAAAACTCGTCAAGCAATGTCGACCTCTCAAGTTCCGTCATCCGGCAATGCATGATCATAGCCGGGGCCGATCTGAAATTCAGTCAATCGACCCCGCGTTGACCTTAGCAAAACAACTTGGCACCATTTGCACATGGTAAAACTCTTAAGACTTATCCTTGCCGGAAGTACGGGCTAGGAGACCTCGTTAAATAATCAACCAAAAACCTGCAGCAGTCGGCAGGCGCCCGGCCCGATTAGGAATTCACTTCTTCTGCGAAAGCACGCACTTCGTGCCGTCGGGCTCATCCATCACGGCGGACGATCCTAGCATTTCGATCTGCTTATTCGTTTTCATTTTCAAACGCTGGAATTTATCTGTCGATTCCGCCGGCTCAAGGATTTCGATCCACAAGGGCTTGTCTTTGACGACCTTGAACGTAAACGCTCCTTCACCTTCCATTGAGATATGTTTTGGCTGAATAGAAAACTTCCGATCCGCAGGACAATCCTCGTTCGTCGATACCCACTGCCCAACGAATTCTTTAAGCGCGCCTTTCACCGGCGTTTCGTGAGCAGGCAGGGACTTGTCCCGGTAGCAGTCGCGTAGCTTTTTAGACTGGCCGGAGAATATTTCAAGAATTTCTTTAGTAGACTTGTTGGCCTTTACCTTGATGCACACGCAATATCGGCCGTAGGTTCCATTCGAAAACTCTTGCTCGCCCGATGGACTCCAATCGCTTTTAGCTTCGTAAAGCCCCTGCTTCGAAACGGTCCAAACCCCGTCCTTATCAATAAATTCGACGTTACCGGGCGAGGAATTCTCCCACCAACCGCAACGATTTTCAGCGGAATCCGCGAACGTCAGTGACAACATGAAGAAGAAATTTAGCATTTAAAAAGCATCCACGGAGTGAGCCTAAGGAGGCAAGCGCTATTCATGCGTATTCTGCAAAGCCTCTAGCGCTCTGCAAGTTTAGCAGGAATTATCTGCCATTGCTTACGCAGAAGAACGCCTCAAACCTAAAAACCGGTCTTGGGCTTGCCTCGCCGATATTGTTCTTCAGTGATCTCAGCACCGTGAAGTAGAGCTTCGTTAAAAAGCTTATTCGAATGTTCAACGGGAACCCCAAACATCTCGCCGTAAAACTTCCGGTAAATAATTTTAGCTTTATGATCCCACCAGAACATGACGTCCTCAAATTCGTAATCAACGAATATGTCTTGCGACTCAAGTCGTGGTCCTTTTTCTAAGCCCATATTGCATATGCTAATTCGTGACCGCAGCACGATCAAGACTTACAGATATGTAAGAAATGAAGGTGTTGCTGGATTTCTATACGGCATTGAGCTGGCTTCTAGGAAGGCCACTAACGCCCGCGCTAAAAGTTGTTATTGGGACATTAACAAAGCCCTGAATAGCGCCACTTCCATGGGATAGGCATACCATTCTTATCTAGGGCTCTGATCCAGCCTTTCTTCGTCCATTTTTCTTTAGGAGAGTCTTCGCAAGATTCAATTTTCTTTTTAAACTTCCTTAGAAACACTTCCGCCCACTGGCCATTGAATTTTCCGGTTAATTCGATTTCTTCGTCGGTCCAATGTCCACTCTAAACGAGAGTCGCAATCGTCGCGGAAGTATTTGCGGGCGAGCTTTTGATGAAGAATAATCGCCATCGCAAATGGATGCGCAAAATCTATTCTGATGGATCTGACCAGGTCCAGACTGAACCATCCTTTTTCAGCATCAGATAGTGGCGATCACCAAATTGAAGGTCAGCTAATTCAGAAGCCTCGGAGGGATTCAGTTTAGCGACCAATTCCTCCCGATCAAAGTATCGAATTTTTTTTAGTTCATTCGTTTTAGTTAAAATAAGAAACTCTCCTGCCGCTCCCTGAAAGACTCTGGCTACCCCATCCCAGCTTAAAATTTTGTTTTTGGCATCTTGACCTAGATTAAGGCCAACATCGGCGGTTATAAGAAGGAGACGATCCTTTTCTGTAAGGATCACGAATGCGTCTTTGTTGTTTCGAGACGAGACGAACACATCACGCACCGGCTCTTCGATCAGTGCACGAAAGAATTTGTTAATGCTTTTTGTTCGAGACAGATAGAGATCGGACGCCCAATCCTCAGAAATAATCGGGATTTGATTCTGGTCCAAGTACCCAAAGTATCTGTCATCGGATCCAACAAAAGCTCGAATGTGGGCAGGTAATTTCGAGAGTATGCGGGGTGCTTCAAATGTCCACTCCGCTGCAATCATATCAGGTTGGCCAGACCTCCATGTCCAGATTCGCTGTTGATCGTCTACTGCCGCTGATCGGACTCTTGCTCCTCCATTTTTGCCGATCATCACCTGAACAACATTGCGCACCTCTTTAATTTCAAAGGGTTTCCTGAAATCGGCTCTTTCAAAGCCAAAAGCGTCCACTATCCACCGGCTCAGGAAAAAGCGACGCTTCGGCTCAACGTAGGCATTCGAATTGCCCCATGTAAAAACACGACCATCCAACGTTTTTGCTAAGATATGAGAATTTACAGAAATGAAATTCGAAGGGGGCAGATCAAATTTCGATGGAATATTCGATAGCGCAATTTCGCCCATACCAATGTTCGAATTCCCCCAACCGTAAATTTCTCCCTTCGAATTGAGCGCCCATGATGAATGTCCGTAAGCTCCAATTTCAACAACTGAAGCCAGATCGTTAATCTGTACAAATCTAACGTCCGAGATTTCAAGTCCATTTGCCATACACACATCAATTTGTGAAAAACTGCCGACGATTAACCAAGCTAGAATCGTTGTAGCAGTAAGTCCGTAAGCTCTTCTCACACAAAAATGCTATGAGCTGTCGTGAGGAAGATCAACAATCAAATTCTTCGAACTCACTGCGGCTATATCATTGTGTTCGTTCAAATGGCGCGGCGGCCGACTAGGGAGATTCCGTTCTGGACCGCTTTCTAAAGGCATGACTACAATAAGTCTGGGGGAAGCAGCGTGGATGTTGAAACCTTAAGAACAAATTTTAGACTTCGTTTTGTATGCATAGCGGTGCCAGCGTCGTTGACCGTTGCCGCACTATTTTATTTTGCCCCTTTGTGGCTCACATTGATTTTTGCCGTAGGCGTAGCGCCATTCGTTCTAGCAGTCATAAGTCTTCGAGAAAATTTTGAGCGTACTTACATAAATGAGAAAGTTTTACCCTTTATCAAATTGCAACCTAGGCCATTGGATTTTCAAGATTCCGATATTGATTTCAACAGCGCCGTGCTCAACAAACTTAAATTTAGTAGTCATTTTTATGAGACAAAAAAATACGTTTCAGGAAGTCTCGGAACCGAACCAGTTCATGTTTCCCTCGTAGGCTTAGAAGCGAGATGGCTCCCCGGTCTCGGTCGATTTCTACTATACGGAGCGGTTTTGTTTATGCCCGGCGGGTCGCCGTTCGCAAGTTACCATTGGGAAAGGGAATATGCGCGCACGAGTCTCGGACGATGGATGAAGGTCATTTTCGGCGTGTGGCTCTTTAGTTGTGGAATACTATTAGCAGTTAAGGTGTCGGAGCCATTTGCTGGACTGTTGAGGGTCGTGGCTGGTTTTGGCATTATGATTGTGCTTGCGCTATCTATCGTCTGGCTTATGCGTCCTCGTGATAAAGACATCGAACCTCCCGCTCTGGCCAAGGCGGTCGAAAAGATGCTTCAAGGAACGTACTTGACCTGCATGGCGGCAGGAAGGCATGAGTCTGGCAGTTATTTGATTGTCTCCTTTGGGCGGCGTTATTTCTTGCCTCGCGTTTTTCTTCCAATTGATTGCCAACCCAAAGAGTGGCCGAAGGTTTGGAGCAGTATCGCGGGGACCGCCGACGAATTGGAAAAAACCATTCCCAACGGAGCTGCCCGACCTTTCCGTGCTTGAATAAACCACTTCAATCCTGCACAAACGAGGCGCCGAATCGTGCAGGATTTGAGAATTGGCTTGTCCGTCAACAGAACGGAGCAACGCCATGAAGAGAACTCAATCTTAAATAAAAAGGAAATTAGAAGCAACGGACGCCGGTTAACCAAAAGGCTCACCCGGCTTGCCGATGCGGATCGCTTTTACGCTGAGAAGAAGCGCGAGAAAGAATTAGTCGAGCGGACTAACCCCCACTGCCCAAGAAACCTTGTTAGCTGACTACACGGCCACATGGCTGGCCAGATGCCGGCAGCAGGGCAAACTCCCCACCTTCGGCCAACGCGTCCTTCAAAGAATCAACTCGCAAGAGATTGAAGAAAAAACCTCAGCCACCAACACCCCGATTACAAAACTTAAAGTAGTTCCGTAAGCAGCACCGCGCACGCGCACAAAAACGCGCGAAGCGCAGTGAGCCTTCGGGCGAACAGTGAGCCGGAGGCGAACCACACAATAGCAAAATCGAAACTGGGGAGGAGAAAGCCGACCGCGAGAGAGGAGAGATTTTGGTGCCCCGGGCCAGACTTGAACTGGCACGACAGAATGACCCGTCCCAGGATTTTAAGTCCTGTGCGTCTACCAGTTTCGCCACCGGGGCAAAGCTAAAGCGTCGTGGCCTAAAAAGTGACTTTATGCGCGCCGTCTGTCAATCTCTCAAATCCATGAACGTAGCTAAAAATCCAATTCAATGCGCCGCGACCCTGACCCGTGACCTTCTTTCACGCCAAGCCAAACCCTTGCTCTTTATTTTTGCCTTTGGTTGCCTAATAAGTTTGCAACTTGAAGATCTCGTGCGCGAACTTGGTCCGACCGAAGACACCGCGCGGTGGGTACTTCAACTTTCGCTGGGGCTTACCGATCTGTTCGAAGGTATCCTGATTTTCCTGGTGCTGAGCTGGGGTATTCCGAAGGTCCGTGATCTCTCGCCGTTGAAGTTCGAGAAAAATCCTTTCGCCGAGCCTTACCTGGATAGCTTCTTCGCCGAATACTTGCGAATGCTCGCGACCGTTCTGCTGTTTGCGTTGATGCTCCTGATTCCGGGGTTGATCGCTTACTGTTTTTTGATGTTTGTTCCGTACATCGCGATTTTTTCGAAACCGTACCGGTCAGATCAAGTTTCGGCGCTCCGGTATTCCTACGAATTAACGAAGAAGTTTTTCTGGCGTGTCTTTGCGGTTTTTATTGTAACGACCGCGCTGCAGCTCGGCCTTGAGTTCTTGCCCAAACTTTACGAGCCGCTGCACAACTGGCCCGCGCGGGTCGCGCTGATGGGCGTAAGTTCGCTGATTGTTTTTTGGACCTATAGCTTTATGTTCATTACTTTTGAACAAGCCGTGTTGGAGGATAAAGATGGAATTAACGTTTAACGCTTCGGGAATCGCCAAGCGAGGCAAAGGCCTCACCTTCGATGACGTGCTGATCGTACCGAGCAAATCGGCGGTGCGCTCGCGTAGGGATCCGAATCTCTCGACCCGCCTGACTCGTAATTTCAAAATCGACATGCCGTTTATCTCCGCCAACATGGACACCGTGACCGAAAGCCCGATGGCGATCGCGATGGGCAACCTCGGCGGATTCGGGATCCTTCATCGCTTCATGAATACCGAAGAACAAATCAAAGAAGTCCACCGCGTGCGTGATGCGGGTTTGAAGATTATCGGCGCTTCGATCGGCGTAAATGAAGAAGGCCGCGTGCGTGCCGAAGCCTTGGTGAAGGAAGGCGTGAACCTGCTGACGATCGACATCGCCCACGGTCACTCGGTCGCCATGATCGAAACCGTACAATGGTTGCGCGATAAATTTCAGGACAAAGTCGATTTGATCGCGGGCAACGTCGCGACTCCGGAAGCGACCGAAGAATTGATTCACGCCGGTGCCGACGCGATCAAGGTCGGCATCGGGCCGGGCTCGATGTGCACGACCCGGATCATCACGGGCGCGGGCGTTCCGCAATTGACGGCCGTCGCGTGGTGCGCGGAAGTCGCGCGTGCCTTTAAGATTCCCGTTATCGCCGACGGTGGTTTGAAAAGTTCGGGTGATATCGTCAAAGCGCTCGCCGCCGGTGCCGAGACCGTCATGCTCGGCTCACTGCTCGCCGGTTGCTTAGAAACTCCCGGTGAGATCGCCGCGGGTAAGAAGCGTTACCGCGGTATGGCCTCGCGCGCGGCCCAAGTGTCGTGGCGTGGAGGCTTACCCGAGGGCATGGCGCCCGAAGGCGAAGCGACCGCGGTACCCGTCAAAGGCAGCGTTAAAGACGTGATCATGGAACTCGCCGGTGGTTTACGTTCCGGCATGAGCTACATCAGCGCCGAAACTTTGCCCGAGATTCTAGAAAAAGCGCGATTCATGGAAATGTCGGCGAATGGTTTTCGGGAATCCGTCGCGCACGGATTAAAATAACGTGCAGGCGATCGGGGTTTTCGATTCGGGGGTGGGTGGCCTGACGGTTTTACGTGCGCTCAAGGCACGCTGGCCCGCCGAGAATTTCATCTACCTCGCCGACACTGCCCGCCTACCCTACGGTAATAAATCTTTAAGCACGGTTCACAATTACGTCGGCCAATGTCTTAAATTCTTTAAGGCTTATGACCTGAAGGCGGTGGTCGTCGCGTGCAACACGGCCTCGGCCGCCATTATCGAAAAGCCGATCGCCTCCGAAGTCCCGGTGTTTAACGTGATTGAACCGGGCGCGCGCAAAGCCGTCGAGGCGTCGGGCACCGGTCGCGTCGGCATACTGGCGACGCGGGCGACCGTTCACGCCGAAGCTTACCCGCACGCGATTCTTCGATTGAAACCCGACGCCGAAGTCTTCCAGCAGGCTTGCCCCTTGTGGGTGCCGTTGGTGGAGGAAGGCTGGATCGATGATCCCGTGACCAACATCATCGTCTACCGGTACGTCAGCGCCATTTTGAAAAACAACTTAGACACCTTGATCATGGGTTGCACGCACTACCCGGTCTTGCGCGAAGCCATCGCGAAGGCCGCGGGCAATTCCATCGCGCTGGTCGATTCGAGCCAAGGTTTGGTCGAGGATTTGAAATCGCGCATCGAGATGAATGAAGAAGCTACGACGGGCACGGTAAAGATCCTCGCCACGGACTTCTCGCCGCGGCTGGAAGAAACCGCGCGCTTAATCTTGCGGGGCACGACGTTCGATTCGATCGAGCCGGTGGACCTGTAGGCGTTCCGACGGGTTCGCTTTCTAACGCAGCACTTCCTGTCCAGACAGGAAATGCTGCGGCTAAACAATATCAGATTAGATGAGATGAATCGGCTATTTCCGGTAGGCGTTCGCGGGCCGGACAATCGTAAGCTAAATTTTGCGCCATCTGCGCTTCGAACCGGTAGATCGCCAGGATGCACCGTTTAAATTCCAGAAAAGAAACAGTGCAGCTAAACAGATTTTATCACCCGCGCCGGCGCGGGTGGATTAATCGCCCGCTTTGATATCCGCGCCCTTCGCGGGTGGCGTGAAAACGGATTTCACGACCGTGAATTCGAAGCAGCCCTCGCGGCCCAGCTCGCGGCCTAACCCTGAGTCCTTCACGCCGCCGAACGGGGCGCTGGCGTCGGACTTCACGAAGTCATTGATGCACACCATGCCGCAGTCCATTTCAATGCGGGCGAGCTCTTGGGCGCGCTTCACGTCGCGGGAAAAGATGGCGCCGCCCAAGCCGTAGATGGACCGGTTGGCTAAGGCGATCGCCTGTTTTTCGTCTAGAGCTTCGATGACGGCCGCAACGGGGCCGAACAATTCATCATCGAACGCGGGCATCCCCGGCTTCACGCCGGCGAGCACGCTCGCGGGATAGTAGAAGCCTTTGCCCTCGGGAATTTCGCCGCCGAGCACGAGCCGTGCGCCTTGCTTCACGCTATCGAGAACTTGTTTGTGAAGTTCTTCGCGCAGATCTTTGCGAGCCATGGGCGCGGGCTTGGGCGCGGCTTTCATCTCGGCCGCGAGCTTAGTGGTGAAAGCTTCGCTGTTTTTCTTGGTCACGATGAAACGTTTCGCGGCGACGCAACTTTGACCGGCGTTGACCAAGCGGCCGGCCGCGCACATCTTGGCGGCGAGATCCAGATCGGCGTCGTCCAGGATGACGTAAGCATCGCTGCCACCCAGCTCCAGTACGCATTTCTTTAAATGTTCGCCCGCCAATTTGCCTACGGTCACGCCCGCCTTGCGCGAGCCGGTCAACGAAATCCCGCGCACCCGCCGGTCGGCGATGATGCGTGCCGATTCGTCGTGACCGATCAAAAGATTTTGGTAAAGACCGTCGGGAAAAGCCTGGCGGAAAATGTCGGCCATGAACTCGGCGCTACCGAAGGTCATCGCCGCGTGCTTTAAGACGATCGCGTTACCGCCGAGCAATGCCGGCACCGCGAAGCGCACGACCTGCCAAAGCGGAAAGTTCCACGGCATGATACCGAACAGTAAGCCCATCGGCTCAAACGTTACGGAAAATCCATTGGCCTCGCTGTGCTCGTGCTCCGCTTTCCATTTCGGATAGTTCTCGCGCAGATACAAACAACTCTTGATGCACTTGTCGATCTCAGATTGTGAGTCGGCCAAAGTTTTACCCATCTCGGCGCTCATCAATTCGGCCAGCGTCATCTTCGCCGCCTTGAGCCCTTCGGCGAACACGCGTACGCATTCGAGCCTGGTGGCCATGGGCACCAAACGCCAGTGCTGAAAAGCTTCATGCCCGGTCGCTAACGCGGCTTCGATCGCCTCGTCATCTTCGTAGGTGTACTCGCGCAAAGTTTCTTCGGTCGCGGGATTGATCGTGCTTACGGTTTTCACACTTGCTCCAATTTCTTGTCTTCGCCCGGCAGCCAAGCCGTGATGATCGAGCGCATCGCGGCCTCGACGCTAAGGTTTGTCGGGTGCACCCAATCGCGCGGAATGAACAGCGTGCAGCCGCCGAACTGGTAACTCATCGGAAAATAGACCGCAACCTTGCCTTCCTTCGTGACGGCAGGCGGAAGGTCGCGCAAATGCTCGCGGGTCATCAAACCGACCATCTCGACCGCTTGCCCCGGCCAGCGCACTAGGACGACCTGATTGCTCTTGGCTTTGCCGGGTTTGAGGTATTCGGTGAAATCTTTAAGCGCGACGTAAACCGACTTCACCACCGGTAACTCGCGGAACAAACCTTCGACCAGGTTGAACATCCAACGCGTGAGCGGTTGGTCGACGACGGCACCAAAACCGTAGATGAGCAAAAAACAAACCGCGACGCCCATCCCGGGAAGATACCAGGACGCCGGCCAAAAAAGTGAAATCGCGTCGCGCGCAAAACTTTCGACGCTCGAAAGAAACCAAATGAAAACGTAGATCGAAAGCATGAGCGGGAGCAGCGTGAACAAACCTTTAAAGAACGTCGTCGTAATATGTTTCATGTCACTTCCATCGCGCCGTTGAGGACGCTCCACTCGGCGGGCAATTGGCTTTCGTTGTAAGTATTGGCCATCACGGCCCCGTAGGCGCCGGCGTCAAAGATTCCGACCCAGTCCCCGCGCTCGACCACATTCATGCGGCGATCGGCGGCAAACACGTCGGTGGATTCGCAGATGGGGCCGACGATCGAGTAGTTCTCGGAGCCTTCGCGCGGCGCAAGCGGTTCGATGCGATGGTAGGATTGGTAAAGAGCCGGGCGCATCAGATTGTTCATGCCCGCGTTCAGTATGACAAATTGCCGGTCGGCGGTTTTTTTAACGTACACGACTTTCGCCAGCAACACGCCCATGCGTGCGACCAAGAAGCGCCCGGGTTCGAGCATAATCTCGGCGCCGGTGGCGTGCGATTGCAATAGCACTTTCATGTACTGCTCGAGACGAGCGAGGTCATCCTCACCTTTGGTTTTATAATCGATGCCTAGTCCGCCGCCTAAATCCAAACGCTCGAGCGAAAAACCTTGCGCCTTAACGCCGGAATAAATCTTACCGATCTCGACGCTCATCTTTTCGAAAACCGGCACGTCTAAGATTTGCGATCCTATGTGCACCGTCAGCGATTTTAACTTTACACGACGGGGCGAAGCTTTGAGCCAGCCGAGCACGTCGGGCAGTTGACGCTGATCCAAACCAAATTTACTTTCGGGCGTCGCGGTCTGGATGTTTTTGTGGGTCGGTGCTTCGAGGTGAATATTTAAGCGAAGCGCGATGTCCATGTGCGCGCGGCGTTCTTGGCAAATGGCTTCGAGGTGCTGAAGCTCTTCAAAACTTTCCACATTGATTTGCAAGATGCGGTGTTGGAGCGCGCTTTCGAGTTCCTCCCGGTCTTTGCCGACACCCGAGAAAATAATTTTTTTAGGATCTAACCCTAGCGCTAAGGCTTTTTGCATTTCGCCGAGCGAAACGACGTCGACTCCGAGCCCCTCACGCGCGAACGCTTGCAGTAATCGCGCGTTCGAGTTGGCTTTCATCGCGTAGTGCACGCGGGTGCCGTGCTTCATGAAAGCACGGGCGCGCGTGACCGCGTCGTCGAGATTGTAGAAATAAAATGGCCGCGAATGGTTCGCGGTCAGTTGAACAAGATCGGTTTTGCCGAAGAAGAATTGGGACACTGCCATCCTCCGTGAGCCTTGACCTTCCCCCTAAGATAATTAAAACTCAAGGCCCATGAAAAGTTTTTTTCTCCCGCAAACTAGCACGGGTCTCGAGATTCCCGTTTACTCATTCGGTACGGCCGGCCCCAACGTTTTGATCCTCGGCGGCGTGCACGGTGACGAGCGCGAAGGCGTCGAAGCCGCCTACGGCCTGATCAATCGCTGGAGCAAAGCGTTCCCCTTCCAGCTGAAGGTGACGGTCATGCCTGCGTTCAATCTCGACGGAGTTATTCGAAGCACCCGTGGCAACGCCAACGGTGTGGATCTCAATCGCAACATGGCCACCAAAGATTGGTCACCCGAAGTCAAAACGCCCCGCTACAATCCCGGGCACGCCGCAAACTCCGAACCCGAGACTCAATTGCTCACCGCTTGGCTTAATGAGCACAAACCGAAATTCATTTTGTCGCTCCATTCGTGGCACCCGGTTTTGAACGTCAACGGGGATTGCACCGGCGAGGCCGAGGCCATAGCGGCGCTCACGGGTTACAAAATCGACGCGTCCATCGGCTACCCTACCCCGGGGTGTCTCGGCACTTACACGGGCATCGAACGCAACATGCCGACCCTCACCTACGAAATTGAACGCGGGCTCGCCACCCAAGAAATTTTGCGCGTGCACCTGCCCGCGATCGAAGAAGGCCTAAAATTTACCGAAAAAACAAGGCAGTAAACCTATGATCTCAAATACCGTCCGCCCGGTTGAAACGCTAAAACCTTTGATCGAACAAGCCGTTCAATACACGGTCGAAAATCCAAGGCTGCCTTTGACCGAAGATTACACGCAGGCCATCGAAGAAGTGATTGGCATGATCGACCGCGGTCGCGCACGCATTTCCACTCCCAACGCCGACGGCACGTGGTCAACCCACGCGTGGCTTAAAAATACGATCATGCTTTATTTCCGCGCTCGCATGATGGAAGAGTCGCACGCCGGCGATTTACGCTGGGTCGATAAAATCCCGCTTAAGAAATGGGAAATTAAAATGGGCGTTCGCGTGGTGCCCCCGGCGGTCGTGCGCTACGGCGCGTTCGTTGCTTCGGGCTGCGTGCTCATGCCCTCTTACATCAACGTCGGCGCCTACGTCGGCGAAGGCACCATGGTCGACACTTGGGCGACCGTCGGATCTTGCGCGCAAATCGGTAAAGGCGTTCATCTCTCGGGCGGCGTCGGCATCGGTGGCGTACTCGAACCCGCGCAAGCCCAACCGGTCATCATCGAGGACGACGTATTCGTCGGCAGCCGCTGCGTTGTCGTAGAAGGTGTGCACGTGAAGCGCGGGGCCGTGCTCGGCGCGGGCGTTGTCTTGACGAAATCAACGACGATCGTCGACACGACCCAACCGGGCGCGATGTCAAAAGGCGTGATCCCGGAAAACTCGGTGGTCATACCCGGTACGATGAACAAGAGATTTCCGGGCGGTGAATTCGGCGTGCCGTGCGCGCTCATCATCGGCAAACGCACGGAATCAACCGACCGTAAGGTTTCACTTAATCAGGCGTTGCGAGATTTTGAGGTCCCCGTCTAAGCGCGGCCGAAGGATTGTCGATCACGTAACGCCAGATCGGCAGCCAACTTCCGAGTACCGCGATGAAGGTGGAACAACCGATCACGAAAAGTAGAATCCGCGGCGTAAGCTTCGCCGGCAACGTCGAGTCCGTGTAAATGTCGGGCAAAAGCTCCATCGGGTACCAATCAAGAAGAAGGCAAACCCAGCTACCGAACCATATCCCGCCCAAGATTCCCATGTAGCTGAGCATCAAACCCACCCGTAGAAAAACCATACGCGTGCGCTTCACGCTTAAGCCAAGCGCCATCAACATGCCGATGTCTTGCCGCTTTTGATTCATCAGCAAAACCATCACCGTAACGATCGAGAAACTCGTGATCAATACGGCCAACGAGAGGAACAACGCCATCGCGTAGCTTTCCAATTTGAGAGCGAAGAACAAGGAAGTGTCCCGCTCGCCCCAAGTTTGCGCCGCGATGCCTTTCTCCTTCAGCTTTTTCTTTACGTAGTCGGCTTGGTAAGCGTCGACCAAACGAATCTCGAAACCCATTTCCCGGCTTAGACCCCGCAGGCGCTTCGATAAAGTGTCGATGTTGTAAAACATGAGCTTCGAATCAAATTCGGGCATTTGGGTGTTGAGCAGCGATTTTACGCGAAACTTCTGGAAGCGCGGGATTTCACCCTTCGGTAATAATAGAGTTTCCGGGGGCACCAGAATGACCTCGTCGCCTTCAAAAATGCCTAAGCCGCGAGCGAGATCAATGCCGAGGATGACTTCGTTTTCCTTTAAGTCGGAAGTCTGCACGACGGGCGGCGGCGTTTCCTTCTTCATGGAGGCCCAGACCCGGGACATCATCTGGTGCATCGAAGTGCGATCGTAACCTTTTGCGATGGCGCTGCCGAAAACTCCGTCGACCGAGCGCAAGATAAGATCTTGAGTTTCGAACCGCTCGACCCCGACGATGCCCTTGGGCAAAATTTGTTCGAGCCGTGTGCGCATCTTGCCGAAATCGGCAGTGGTCGGAGCGGTTTCTTGGGTGACGACCAAATGCGGTTCGACGCTGAGCATGCGGCTACGGATGGTAAGGTTGAAACCGTTCATCACGCTCAGCACGATGATCAAAGCGGCGACACCCATGCCGATACCGATCACGCAGTGCCAGGCGATGATACGAACTAAGGCGCCCGAGCGGCGCGAGAGCAGATAATTACGAAAGATTAAATACGAGAGCATGGTTGAGAGTGTCGGCCGAAATGCCGGCGAAACCAACTTGAAAAGCGGCGCAGCTTAAGGCTCTGAGGTATTGGCGGGCCGGCGATTCTCTTCTTTATGTACTTCGTCGACGCCGGCTTTGAACAAAAAGGACTTTTGCATGGCCTTTAAGAGCACCACGGTTTCGTCCAACGCCTCGATCGCCCGGCGGGAGGTACGGGGCAGTTCCGGGGCGATGGCGCCGATCGCCGGGGTCAACTTCTGAAATTCGGCGGTAAGGACATTTAAGTTTTTTACGATTTGGCCAAGTTGCGCACCGAGATCAGGCACTTCACGGCCGGTCGACTTCGTGATCTTGGCTACCTCGAGTGACATCGTATTCAAATTTTCGACCAGCGGATACAAACGATCCAGGACTCCGACCAAGGCCTTCGTGCGCTTCGGATCGGCGAAGGCTTCACCCGCGATTTTCAACGATTCGGCAAGCTTATCAAAGCTCGCCAAGGCCATGCCCATCTTCTTACCGCTGAGTAAATCCATAATGTCGGTGCTGCTTACGGTGGGAACGAGGTCCCCGGCCGCGACGAGCTGTTCGGACTCGGCGCCTGCGCTCACTTCCAAAACTTTTTCGGCCAAAATAAAAGGGCGAAACATATGTACGCGGCTATCGGCACGAACCTTCGTCTGAAATTTTTCGAGGATTTCGAATTTCACCATCACGCGGTCGTTCGATTCGAGATCGACGTCCGTCACCGAGCCGACCCGCAAACCCGCAATCTGTACGGTCGTGCCGACGTGAATTCCGTCGGCCGATTCGAGTTCGGTTGCGTACTTAACTTTGCGTGAGAACCAGCCGTTTTTAACCGCGATGCCTACCGAACCGAGGACCGACGCTAAGATGGCTAGACAGACAAAGAGGCCGGCGACTTTTTCGAGTTTATTAAAACGTATCTTCATTACGCCACCGCCCTAGTCGTGAACCAATCCGTTGAGATAAGCAATTCTTCCGCCTTGAACCGATTCGCCAACACCGCGCTCTCCGAAGTGAAGAAAACTTGGCGCAAGCCCCGGGTCGCAAACGATTCTTCCATGTAGTACATAAGATCGTTGATATTATCCTCTTTCAAGCCCGTGAGCGGTTCGTCTAAGAACACGATTTGCGGCCAGTGCTGAAAGGCGCGAACGATGCACGTTAATTTACGGAGCGAGCCCGGCACCGCGAACGGACGCTGATCTTTGGATAACGTCATGCCGAACATGTCGATCGCTTGGGTAATCCGGTCGGCCGCTTCTTCATCACTGCACACCTTGTGGTATTGCAGCGGCAAAATTAGGTTCTCGTATAAACTTTTATTGTTAAGCAAGCCGCCCATGTCGAATCCGAAGCCCATGCTTAAGCGGTAGGCTAAGAACTCTTCGAACGAAAGATCGGTGACGTTTTCCCCGTTGATCAAGAGTTTGCCTTGTTGGGGCGCGATTAGCCCGAACAAGAGCCTCAGCAGCGTGGACTTGCCACGGCCACCGGGCGAGCGAACCCAAACCGCCTTCGATTTTGGAATCTCGATCGTGATGTTTTCAAACAGCGCCGGCGAATCAGGATAAGCGAAGGTGATATTCTCGAGCGCGAACGAATGAATCGATTTACGTTGCATCATACGAATAACCCCAGCGCCATCAACCGGCTCAGGTAAAATAAAATAGTGACGGCCATGTTAAATAAAACGACGTAAATCACGCTATTCACGACGGCTTTAGTCGTCACCTGCGGGACTTCGTGCGGTGCACTCGAGACCATGAGCCCCTGGTGGCAAGCGATGATAAAAATAATCAAACCGCTAAAAGAATTTTTGAGCAGAAAGAGCCCGACGTCGGCTCCCGAAAAAGCTCTCGCTAGAATATCTAAGTAAAACGAAAACGACAGGTTGTGCATCAATGAGGTCACCACGTAACCGCCGAAGCAAGCGACCATCACGAAGTAAACGGCCAAGCAGAGAACGCTGATCACGCCGCCCATCAAGCGAGGAAACACGACGTAGCTCAGAGGATGAATGCCCATGGCTTCGAGCGCTTCGACCTCGCGGTTCACGCGCATGTTACCGATCTCGCTCGACACCGCCGTGCCCGAACGCGCGATCACGATCAGCGCCGTCAAGAGCGGCGCCAATTCGCGAACGACGACCGCGACCATAACGTCACCGAGGATGGCTCCCCCACCGAGTAAATTCATGCTCGTCGAGGCTTGCAGAATGACGATTGAACCGCACGCGAGGCCGAGTACCGAAATCAACGGCAACGCTTGGTAACCGGTGAAATAGATTTGTGCGGAGACAACGGTGAAAACGGTGCGCAAACCTTGCGCTTGATCAAAGAATGCCGCGCGCACGGAAAGATAGATCATCAAGAACACCTCAAGGGTGTACTCAATCGGACTTAAAATCCAACGGCCAAATGCGGCTAAAGACATGCTTTCTTATCGGAATTAGTAAGCCCACAGTGAGTAGAAAAGTGACTTCAGGACCTCGAAGGACACGTCACTCGACCGTGCGGGAATGGCGCCTGAGCTAACGGCCCGCGTGAGGATCAATTGTTCGGGCGGATACACCTGGCGAAAGGTCTTAAACGCGCGGCGCATATGCAAATGCGAAGTGATCAAGACAAGGCTGCGACAACGTAGCGCCTCGACCAACGGCAGGCTTTGCTGAGCGTTGCCGTAAGTGGTTGCGCTGCGCCGCTCAAGCACGACGTCTTCGGCGCGAAGCGATCCGTAGTAAGGCCACTGTGGAAAGATATCACGAAGCGTGGCGCGCGGATTCACGCCGGAAATGATCAACTTGTGCACTTGTCCCTGCGCAAGCAGGTCGAAACCTTCGCGCACCCGCCCCGGCCCGCCCGTCAAAACAATCGCGCAATCGGCGCGGTGATCTTCGGTCCAAGCCGAGATCGGCTCGGCGGTGATTAGTTTTTTTTCGCGCCGGTACATCCAGCCGCAAAAAACGACGAGGAGGACCAGCCCGGCCACGGTCAACGCACGGGTCATTTATCTTTTTGCGAGAACTTCGATCTCGACGTGGACACCCTTGGGGAGTCCCGAAACAGCGACCGTCGAGCGCGCCGGCGGTTGTTCGGTAAAATACTTTGCGTACACTTCATTCACGGCCGCGAAGTCATTCATGTTGATAAGGTAAATCGTCGTCTTCACGATATTGCCGAAGCTTAAACCCGCTTCGTTCAAAACCGCTTTGATATTTTCCATCACGATTTTGGCTTGCTCTTCGATCGGGCCGTTATGAACGACGTTCGTGCGCGGATCGATGGCGATTTGACCCGAACAAAAAACGAAACCACCGGCGTCAACGGCTTGGGAGTAAGGGCCGACGGGTGCGGGGGCTCGGTCTGTGCGAATGATAGTTTTCATCTTTAGCTCCTGTTTAAAAATAAAAGAAAATACCGGCGCGAAGCGGATGGTCGCCGATGGTACGAAAGCGAACTTCGTTGTCGATGGACGTGACGCCTACCCCTGTCTCAACGTTGAAACCGAGATTTTCAAGACCGGGCGCAAAAAATTCGGCACCCACAAAACCGGTGAGATCGAAGCCGGAGTTGTTCTTACCCGCTTTTTCCTCACTGACGAGACCGGCGCCGGCCCCGGTGTAGAAGTTGAGGTTGTCTTCCTTGAATACGATTTTAAGGATTTTCGCCTGAGCCCCGAAACGCGAATTGTTTTCGCGCGTGTCGACTCCGAGCGCCCCCATGATGCCGTAATCACCATTTGGGTAGTAGCGCATCGCGATGCTCGGCAAGTCGTTTTCGAGCCCGAACTGATTGGCGTAACCAATACCCAAACGAGTGCTTAAATCTTTAGCATGAACCTCGGAAACCCCCGCAACGGAGACGCCCACGAACAGAGCGAGAAACAAAAAACCGACGCGCATTCAAAAACCCCCTCAGACATGTGCGATAGGTATTGATAATAGCTGGACAATCGTTCGGGGCAAGTTTAAATTCCTGGCTTCGAAATATAGTGGGCCTGTAGCTCAGTTGGGAGAGCGCGAGCATGGCATGTTCGAGGTCGCAGGTTCAATCCCTGTCAGGTCCACCAAACCTTCTCGCCGAGTTTAGTCGGCTTTCTGCCTCCTCATTTCAGGTTTGCTAATGTTGACTCGCCTCCGGCTCGCTGCTCGCGGGGCTCGCGCCTTCTCGCTACCTATTGTCGTTTCACTCCCTAATTCATTTTTCTAACATTGGTTCGCGTTCCGCTCACTTTGGTGGACCTGACAGGGATTGAAGCGAGGAGCGGCCGCGACGGATGCGCAGCATTCGGCGTGGTAAGTCGCGCACGACGCGCGACTTAGCGACGAGTCAGGCGGTCTGCAGACTTTTCGCAGGATGCGAAAAGGCGTAAGACATCCCTGTCAGCTCCACCAAACCTTCTCGCCGAGTTTAGTCGGCTTTCTGCCTCCTTATTTCAGGTTTGCTATTGTTGGCTCGCGGGGCCCCGCCCTCCGGCGGCCGTGCGCTTCGCTGCGGGGCTGCGTTTTCGATGCGATTTGGATGATCTCGAACACAAATTTTTAAAAAATCTAATCTCCGGTCCAAAAAACAATTTAAATTTCTTTTGTATATAGTTTCCTTCGCCGCGGACGGCGAAGGAAGGCCCCTGTCAGGACGCAAACTCCCCGCATAACCGGATCAGGCTAGTCGAAGACGAAAACCAAAAGCATCCAGATCCCCTCCGAATTACATCAGACCAAAAAATCAGAGCAGCCAAAAGGAGCGATGGTCTGACCGTAACAATCGCAATGGCGGGTTCAACTTCGAAGTGCAACGCCTAAATCCAAGCTCTACATATTAAGTTTATAAGTAAGTTCATTAGCCGTTTGATAACCTAGAACTTTCTTAGGCGTAGAGTTCAACCTTTTCTCCAAAGAAGCAATTTGCTTTTGCGTGACGTTGCGGAAATCCGTTCCTTTTGGATACGTGCGACGAATGACTCCGTTAGCATTTTCGATTGAGCCTCGTTCAAAAGATGCGTACGGATTTGAGAAGTATACTTTCACGCCCATTTGTTTTGTAAGATCGACGTGGCAGCTAAATTCACGGGCGTTATCTAAAGTTAAAGTTTTCGGTTTCGGCATTCGCTTCATCGCTCGGAGAAACGCATCTCTAACTGAATTCCGGTCCCGCTTCGCTAGCAGTTCAATCGCAATTTGTCTCGAGACGCGGTCAACAACGGTGAGTAAATAGCTCTCACTTTTGCTTCCTACAATTAGATCACCTTCGAGATCTCCGAGCCGTCTTCGAGCGTTAACGACAGCGGGTCGTTGTTCAATTCCAACTCTTTTAGGAATAAGTTCTCGGTTATAATTTCTTTCCGAAATTCGATTTTTCCTTTTGCCAAATCTAGTCAACGACCGATAAATTTTTCCACCTTTTTTCTTGTCTGCGATAATCATGCGGTAAACGGATTCGTGGCTGATTGATTTGGTGCATTCTTGCTTCGACCTGCCAGCAACTTGATCGGGCGTCCAGCCGGCTCGTAATTGCTTGAAAACCCAAAGCCGTGTTGCCGTGGGGATCTTCGTTCGCTTGACTGATTTTTTCGCTTTGAATTTAGCTTTCTTTTCGGCGTACTTAGATTCATATCGAATTGTCTTTTCAATATTTGATTGATTCTTAATTTCGGCATAACGATCGAGCAATCCCAGCTCTAGGAAAAGTTTTTTCTTGTAGGTGATATCACGAACAATCTTTTGCCCGTTTCGACGTATTTCCCGACTGATCGTCGATTTATCAACACCAATTACTTTTGCAATCTGCGATAAACTGAAACTGTGGGATTTCATTTTTCCGATCTTCACGCGATCGCGCTTCGATAAGTGGCGATAATGTTTCATGACTAGCTGCATATCAAATTCCTCCGAGTTCTCAAAACCCGCTCAGAGCGAAATCGTTGCACTTCGAAGTTGAAGAAGGGATGCGTAATATACGTTTTTAATTTATCATAAACACAATAAGTGCTAAATGATTTCATGGCGAAACGGCGGGCGCAGCAAGAGTTTGTAGGCAGAGGTTTTGGGCGTGCTGCCGATAGTTTCGGTGGGGCGTCGCTTAAGGGAAATCCTAAAGGTAAACGTCCCTTGGATTCGAAATTTCCGATTCATTTAACTTTGCGTGCGACGAAAAGTGTTTTGCGATTGCCAAAGAATTTTCGGTTGGTTGAATCGTTGGTTTCCGAAGTCGCGCGTAAGCACGGTGTGAAGATCTACAAATGGGCTAACGTGGGTAATCATTTGCACCTGGTAATTAAAATTTTGCACGTGAGGCGATGGGCTGCATTTATTCGTGAGTTGACCGGCCGGCTTGGGTTGGCGCTGCGGTCCTCTTTAGCCGGTGAAAAGCTTTGGCTGTTTAGGCCGCATACGCGGATCGTTCGTGGGTGGAAGAAAGCGTACGGTACGGTCAAAAAGTACGTCGAACTAAATATCTTGGAAGGTGAAAACCTTATTTCGCGGTGGGATGGGAAAAGGACAAATGCCGGTAGGCCGCCAAGTTAAGTTCAGGATCATCAACTCATTTCACGTACGTGGAGGCCAAATTAAGTACGAGCTGGCTTACGTTTTTAGGTAGACCTTTCAAAAATAATATAAATGACGACTTACTTTCAACCATGAAGCGACTAAGCACCAAAACCTGGTGTATGAAAATTCCTCAAAGCACAAATAGGAGTTTTCGTGGACGTCGTGAAATTTTCGTTTCTTATTTTTTCGCTCCTACCGATTTTCGCCGGCGCGAGTAACCTAGCCGCTAAGAATTATGTTGTACTCGAATTTATCGCCGACGAATTTCTAGACACCACGCCGCGATTTATTTCTTCACCGATGGCACGACCGGCTTCCGTGCCTATAAAGGCTACCAAAGAATACGCCGAAGCTCGTTTATATTTTGCGCCCCGGATTCCACGTGCTCCGGTGTATTTGGCCGTGAAATACAATTTTCGAAAAGAAAATCATACCTGGGTGAATTACGATACTGGTCTACGCTGGGTTGAGCTAGTACCGGCCGCGGAAGAGAATCGCTTTTTGATTGAGGCCGCAAAGGATTTGGCCGTACAAGCAAAAAAATTCGGCGTGCCCGCCGACTTTTCGGAACCACCGTTTGATTCATCGCATACGCTCGCGATGACCTCGAACCGCTCGAACGCGGAGCTCCCGGAGCGGGTTGAGCAAATGTATGAAGTACTCAATGGAAAAAGCGCGAGCCTCGAGGAGATTGGATTAAGAGACGACGTTGCGTTTTCATATCCCACCGATTCCGAAGGCGGACTTGGTGTTGTGGTGCGCGCTCAACTTTCGGCCGCGTACGCCAAGCCCGATGACGATCCCAGAAAGTCCGTTTTCATAAAACGAAGATACAACGGTTTAGCGACGACCCGTAATTTAAACGATCAGGAGATCGTAAGCATCAATCAACTCTCATTGCTTATGAACTGCAATGCGAGTCTGAAAACCAAGAAAACGAAACTAAATTAGGGCGAAAACCTCGTAACCCGGATAAAACCGAAAAAACTTAAGCGCAGTTGTCTCACATTGGAGCAACCCGCCTAAAGGCTACATCAAGATTTCCCGATATATAGATATCGCATGATGAAATCCCCGGGGTCGTTCTTTTCAAAATTAAAGCTAAGCATTGGATTAGCTTCGTGTCTCTTCGTCGTCCTTGGATGCAACTCAAATTTTTTATCCGCTAAGCCCGAGCTCTCCCTTACCGCCACCGGTTCCGAAAAAACATTCTTAGAAAAACTCTACAAGTCGAACACTTTGTTGTTCTGGTTCAACGGTGAAGAAGCCGCAACGACCCTCGAGGCGGATACCCTCAAAAATCATAATAGCGAATTTTTCGCGGACGTTGAATTCGTTGCGGGCACCCCGGGCATCCTCGATAAAGTCAGCGTACCAAAAACCATTTCGATCAAACCTGACGCGAACAAACTAGGGCTTTACTCCAGCCCCGACGTGGACATCCGGCTTCAAGAAACAACAATCGCGATGGTTTTGAAACCTACCGCGGGCAACGTCTTTTCCTTCGATCCGTTCGATCAAAGTAACGAGGCCTTGGTACTTTCTTACTCCGCCGCCACGGGCTTCACCGGAAGTTTTTTTACTTCGCCGTCGGATTATTACGCGGCAAAAGTGCCGACGACGTACTCGGATTACGTTTTGGTTACTCTCACGCTGACGAAATCGGCGTCCGCGCCGATGATCATGACCGTGAACGGCAAAGTGGCCCAAGCAAAAGCCGAGGGAACCACGGCCCTGCCCTCGCTGGTCAACCGCACTCTGTTCCTGGGTCCCGATATCGCAGCACCGCTAAACGTGAAAGACTTCGCAGTTTTTCGCCGTGAACTTTCGCTTTCCGAACTCGGTGCCGTCATACGCCAAATGGCGGAACGAAACTCGCTCGCCGGCGTATCGACCGATGCGTCGCTCGCGTGGACCGGAAGCCTGACCGATACCGGGCCGATCGACCCTGCGTTTGCCGAAGCTAAGGCGATCATCGCTACCAAGTGCGCGAGCTGCCACACGCACGGCGCATGGGTCGGCAAAAACGCGCAGTACTTCAAAACGGAAAACTTAGTCGTCGCCAAAGATCCTGAGAATTCACGTCTGTACTACCGCATTACGGGTAGCACCGGCGCGAACGGTCCGAAGAATATGCCGGCGAGCGGAACCATCACGGGTGCCGAAGCCGACAAAATCAAAGAGTGGATAAATAGCCTATGATTAAATATCTCATCGCGATGCTCATGATACCGGCCGCGGTCCAAGCCAAACCCTTGGACGAAAACGCGTTTCTCAATCGGTGCTACGCGCACCTTACCGGTCGTAGCCTGCGGCTTGATCACGTCTATCGCACGCAAGTAAAGAACGGCACGAAGACGGCGCTGCAAATCTGTGATTCACTCATCGACCAAAGTGTTCTCAATAAAACGGATTACAAAACTCCGACCTCAGCGGGCGCCGAAGGTTTGCAAGTTCTTCGCAATTTTTACGACTTCCATCGCACTTGGTTTGATTCGAACGTCTTCGAACAGATGCAAGGGAGTAACTACCGCCACCTTTACGGCACCTACGATAATTTCGATTCGACCGAACCTGCCCTATCGCTTACGTACAATCTTTTTGCGCCGGCGGACCTCAACGTTCCTTACAAACAAGTGATTCAAGGTAAGGCCGGTTACTACGCATTGCGCGAGCTAGACCCGGTCGTGAACGCACGCGCCGCTTTTCCCGATTTCACTTTGGCCTCGCGCAAAGAAGGCGCCGGATACAATCTGTCGGTGGCGCAAATTATGGTGCGCGTACCGGGCATCGGATTTAAAAGAGCCGATAGCTTAAATTCAAGCTTCGTTCAGGTTCCGCAACCGATACAGATCGGTGAACTCGTCGGAATAAAGCCGGACACTCGCTCACTCAACATAACGAATTACGCCCCCTACATTGCCCGTCACAAGATTCCGTTCGCGTTGAACGCCTTGAATCTAGAAGCGGCCTCGACGACGCCCGACATGGTTCCGGGGATCAATATCTATGAGAACCAGGGCAGCGGGATCCTCGGCATGAATTCCTTTATCTTCCTGAACTGGGGTCACGACCCGGGCGTTCTATTGAATGGTGCCGAGAAAATGTCGCGACGCTGGAGCCAAGCTTTTATGAAGTCGATGCTCTGCCGCGAACTTCCCTTACTTCGGCAGAGTGACGTCGGCGCGTACGTTTCGACCGATACCGACCCGAAGGTAGCGCCCTTTCGTAAATCAACGACGTGCTTAACTTGCCACGCGACGGCCGATCAGTTGTCGGCGGCGGCACGTAACATTCTGATCAGCAATTCCGAGGCGGATTACGCGTTCTTTACGAACCCGGACAACTCAAAAACCCCGAAGGTTACGCAAGTCATCGGCCGCTTCAACGCAACGAACGCCACCGGGTACCGCTGGCCCGCAATGGCCGAAGCCAACTACCATAAGCAGACGCCGAACGGCGTACTCATGTTCCGTTCGGCTTCCGGCAAGCTTGTCGAGCGTGAGATCACCGGGATCACCGGCGTCGGCGATATCATCGCGAACGAAGTCGATATCTACCAATGTGCGGCCAAGCGTTACCTTAATTACTTTACCGGCCTGGATATAGATATTTACGACCCGGGTGACCCAGCGAACGCCGCGAAGATTAACGGCGAAGATATCGCGACCAAGAAATTACGCAAGCTTGTGCAAACGCTCGGCACGAACTTGCAAACGACGCAGTCTTTAAGAACGATGATGAAAGAACTCATGCGCACGGAATATTACCGTGACGAAAATTACCTTCAGTAAGGAACGACCATGCGCAAGAATAACCGCCGCAATTTTTTGAAAGCCGCCGGAATCGTCGGCGCCGGAGCCGGCGCCGCTATGCTGCCGGAAAATCTTTTGTTCAACGCCCTGCTCGGGGATCTGTTCACCCAGTCCACCGCCCACGCCGCGGACTTACTGAGCCCGCGCAACTACATCAATATTAGCTTAGGTGGCGGGCCTATCCGTTACGCTTTTGACCACTGGCTTAAAACCGCCCCGAACGAACCGGCGATGATCCACTCATCCCATAACTCGACCGGCTTTAATTACGATTCGGCCATGAAAGTGACCGGCAGCGAGTACAAAACGTTCGAGTACAAAGGCTATTTGGTCCCGAGCTTTTTTCTCGGCTTCCCGACGGCACAACGAAATAAGTTTTTAGATTCTTTCTTAATGATTCGCGGTTACGGCACGGGTATCGACGGTCACGGTGTGAACAGCGATTTGCAAAAACATCCGTTAGCTAGCGCGCCTTCAATCACGGGCTTAATGGCTGATCATTCGAACCGGACTTTTCAGGCGGTCCAATATCCACCCATGAATAGCCCTTTCTCCGCCCGCTCGAGCGCAACTTTAAATGCGCTGTCGGGTTCGACGCCGCTAAAATCTTTGCTTAGTCCCCTAACTTCGACGAAGCGGGTAAGAAATCTTTCGCGCTCGATGCCGACGGCTTTCGACGATGTTCGCCGCGCATTGAATTCCATCAACGAACCGGCTGCCTCGGTTAAGATTGCGAAAGCGAGTTTAAATAATACCTACTCGTTATTGAAGAGCAGCCTAACTGATTTCGATACGCAGTGGCCGCTCTTACTCGCGAAATATCAAACGGCCATCGTCAATGCGATGAAGGATCAATTCATCCCCGGGCTAAACGCCACCGAAGACGGCAGCCGGCAGATCTCTTACCTGACCAACCAAACGGACATCGGCTTCGATACGGGCGGCGCGGACGGCTTTATCAACGCAAACAGCAACCTTTGCGCCCTCGGTGAATTCGTTACGGCTTCACCGCTCGCGGCCGGCCTCGCGCTGGCCGAGTATTGTATTAAGAATAAACTCGTTTCGGCGTTCGAGATCGGCGCCGGCGTCGGGCAAGACGGTTTAAATTTGGCCGCCGGAAACGGCAAATCGCTGTTTAGCTCGAGCAACGACAATCACGGCGGCGGCGGTCACGTCGACTTCGTCGCCAAATCGCTTTATTTTCGGGGCATCGTCGCCGGCCTGCTGACTTTGCAAACCGAACTCGAAGCGACCAACGACTGGCAAAATACGATCGTGCACCTCGTTTCCGAATTCAACCGCACCATCGGCCGAAGCAACGGCGGCTCGGGGCACGGAACCGAACAAATGGTTTCGTCGGTTTTCTCGGGCGTGTTCACGGGTGGTCCGTACGTCGTCGGTAACGTCGGCACGAGCGGCGATCTCCTTAAAGGTGCACCCACGCAAGGTATTGCGCTCCCTATCAGTAATTACAACGTCAGTGACCGGCCCACGCCGATCATGATGACTTCGACCGTAGCCGAACTCATGGGTGTTTCGTACAACCCATGGCGCAACTTTCAGGCGCCGTTGATCACGCTCTCGGGCGGCCGCCTGACCTTGCCCTTCGGCCGGGGAAAGATGTCGGTGATTTCATGAGTAACGTTTTAAAACTTTTGTTCGCGCTGACGATCGTTTCGCTCATCGGTTGTTTACCGACCGGCAGCGGGACGCACGAAAATGCATCGGACTTGCCGTCGGTATCGCCGGGCGGTAGCGGCGGCGACTCGAACGTGGCTCCGTTGCCCGATCTCCCCGATACGCTCGAAAAAACGAAGGTGCTCTACACCGGACAAATGATGGGCCGGGAATTCGTCGCGTCCATGTTGCGGGAAATTTTTGGTTCGTCGACTTACGTCGTCGGTGCCGAGATCGCGGCCTTCGACACGATTCTACGCAGCATAGAAGAAGAGCCGACCGTCTACGGAAGGGCTTGTAACGTCTATTCGTCCTTCTCCGGTCTTGACTGCGGAGACTCGCTGATTACTTCGTCGTCCTCTTCGATGATGCCCGTGTCCACGATCGTTCGTCAGATGAACAAACTGACCGCTTGCGAATCGATCGTCGAGCGTACCGCGCTCATGAAAGCCGCCGCCGAGAAGATACCCGGTGGTTTGACCGGCGCGAACCTTTCGGTCTTGGACCGCGCGAAGATAGAAAATTTGTATCGCCTCTTTTATCGCGCACGTGAACCACGCGCGACCGAGATCGACGCGATCAACAAATTTTCGACCGAACTGAAAAACGGCGGCGCGACGACTGAGAATCAATGGCGGGGTGTCTTGCAAATCATTTGTGAACAGCCGGGCTGGGAAGCCGTCTAATTAGGTTTCAATAAGCTCGAAAACTTACTTTTTCTCGGCCGCGGTTTGCAAGCGGCGGATTTTTTCGCGTATATCGGTGGCGTGAAGAATTTAAATTACCTCGTTGTTCAGCTAGGCTTTTCGTTATTAACACTTTCTTTCTTGGCCCCGGCGCATGGGCAAGACCGGCCGGCCCCCGAGTTTCTGGAAACGCTCGAAGGTCGCTACACGCAAAAATTTAAGGATCTAGGCACCAAAAAACCCGGCGTAGAAAACTTGTGCGAGGATTTCAGTCTTGAAATCGTCGAATCGGAATTTCAATTTACGAGCTTTGACCGGGAGAACGTAATTCAGAAAATATTTTCGGTGAACATCTCAGACCCGGAAAGCCGTCCGCCGAGCGCGTGGGCCAATCTTGGAAACGATCACCAAACCGTCGCGGATGTTTTCGTCGGCGAAGATGAATTCAAGGTCGTACGCCGGTCCGAGCAGCCCGCGAACGCGCCCGGCTACGCCCGCACTAAAGAAACGTTTACGGTTCAGAAAAACGCCGACGGATCCCTGAGATCCGTCTCCCTCATTCGCATGGATTACCGTGGGGCTTCTTCCAGGGCCGGCTCTTGGGTCCCAAAAATGGAATATCTTAAATGCGTGCCACACTAAGCGTCTCAGATCGCGAAAAGCTTTAATTTGACCCCAGGGCCACCGCTTTACCAGGTAAAATATAGTGAAGCGAAGGTGTCCCATGCCCTTGGATTGTCTCGACATAATGAAGGAAGCAAATCGGTTGATTCGCGCCGGGCAGAGGCACGAAGCTATTCGCTCGCTCACCAATTTCCCGCTTATTAAAGTTCCACGACGGCATCTTCTTGAATTTGCAAACTTAGCGCGCCGGACCGGATTATTTCACATCGGCCTGCGCGCGCTGCAACCGTTAGTCCGGCCTAAAGGCAAAACTAAACCGAAGGCAAACGCGGCGGAATCTGCCGCCTACGCTATGCTCCTTTCAAAAATCGGAGCGCGAAGCGAAGCACGCCGCTTACTGGAAAGCCACGACGACAAGTTACCGGAGAAACATCTTTACCTCGGTTTTATTAGCATGGCGAGCTGGGACTACGAAGCGGCGGCCGTCCACTTAACTAACTACCTCTCGCTCAATCATGGTTCGCCTTACGATCGCATGGTTGCCGAAGTAAACCTCATCGCTTCGCTCGTCACCCTCGGGAACGAAAACGCGAGCGTTCGGATCGAGGCGGCTTTAGCGCAATCGTCCGAAGCGGGATGGACTTTACTCGAACAAAATTTGACCGAACTTAAAGTGCAGATGCTGGTCGCGCAGAAAAAATGGCACGAGTCTTTCGAACATCTCGATCGTTTAGCGACACGACGGGATCCCCAAAACTCAAACTACCAGATCTTTAACAAAAAATGGATGGCACTTGCCAAACTTCAGGAGCTTGGACCGACCGCCGAAACCATTAGCGGATTAGCCGAAGTCAGCCGGATTGCCGCCGCCGAACAACACTGGGAGACCGTTCGCGATTGCGCTTACCAAGAAAGTTTGGCGACCCGCAACCGGGAACTTTTCTTGCGCGTTTACTTCGGCACCCCTCTCGCCGCCTTCCGCTCGCGTATGAAAACAGCCGCCCGCGAGTGGATCCAATTGCCGGCCGCGCATGAAATCTATTTTGGTGATCACTCGGTCGCGGCCAGAAGCTTTAATCTGTGGACCGGTGAAGAATCCGGGGCGAAGGTTCAGCTTAAGGCCGGCAAAGCAATGCACAAAATCTTGGCCGCGCTCTTCAAGGACTTATACCGTCCAAAAATGATCGGTGATCTTTTCGCCGAGGTCTATCCCGGCGAATATTTTGATCCACAAACTTCGGCGTTAAAAATATCGCAGCTCGTATTCCGTCTTCGCAAATGGGTCGAGCAAAACGCCGTTCCGATCACGGTCGAAGTAAAGGACGAGCTTTACCAAGTTCACGTCCACGGCGATTACAAACTCATCGTTCACGCCGAAGCGCCCATCGCGGAGTCCGCCTCGGGCAAATACACGAATCAAATTTTGTTATTGAAACTCCAGCGTGAATGGCAGCGTGATATCTTCTCGACCCGTGAGGCTTGCAATTTACTCAGCCTATCGCCGCGGACGTTGCAGAATATTTTTGACGTCGCTCTTCGCAACAACATGATCGAAAAAATCGGCCAGGGCGCCGCAACCAGATATAGATTCACCGACGAGGTTGCCGTATGAAACAGAGTCTGCGCAAAAACCGCTTCTCGACCTTGATGATCGTTTCGCTTTCCATGATCGTTTTGTTCCAGAACTGTTCCTGGATGCAAAAACCGGTAAGCTTCGGGACCGATTCGAACGCTTCTACTTTGCGCCAGTCGGGTAACGGCGACAGTTACGAAGGCAAACCCGAACCGGGCTTATACTTTCGCAGCATTCCCCTGAGCGCGTGCCAAGGCAGCCGCGCCAAAGATTATTCGGGTAAAATCACGGTCGATGATTCAAAGATAACGTTAGAGCAACAGAGCGAAGCCGACTGTGAAATGAAAACTTCGGAAATTGCTTTCGCGGAAGTTGAGGCCGGCCCGCGCTCTTTAGGTCTACTCGCGCACAAACAAGGCGTGTTCGAAAAACGAAACTCGCCTCCCCGTCAGCAAGATTTGGACAATAATTTTGTTGAAGCTTGGTGCCGTACCGCCTTCGATGACCAAAGCACGCAGCGTACCGACATCACGATCTCGACGAATCCCGTGAGCCGAAAAACGCGCGCACGAATTATTATCGGAGAAAAGAAGAACGGCCGCTGGGCCTTAACCGAAGATGAACGCGCAGATATCTCGCGTGAAGTAGGCGGTCAAAACGTTGCCTACGGTCACGGCGACCTAAGTTTATCGATGAGTACGCAACGGGACGGCCTTAAGCCGCTCAACGGACATTTCACCGGCAACATCGGCGGCCAGGTGGTCGACGTACCGGTGATTTGTGAATCGGCGGGCCTAATGGACATCAAGACCTCGCCCGCCCCGCCCGTTTGCCCGGCCGACTTCGTTCCCGTGCCGGCACTTGCATCTTACACATCGTTTGGTTTTTGCGTCGCCAAGTACGAGGCTCGCCAAGCCGGAGTACGCGCATCGCTCGACCCTGTCGCAACACCTTGGGTTTCGTTGAACCGCGCGCAAGCCGCCGAAGCTTGTAAGGCCAATGGAAGCGGTTACGAGCTGATCCGCAATGCCGAATGGCAAAGCGTCGCCCGCGAAATCGAAAGAGTACCCGGTAACTGGAGCGGCGGTGCCGTGGGAACCGGATCTTTGAATACCGGTCATAGTGATGCCGCACCCAATTTCGTGCTTGCGGCGACGGCCGATGATGCCGATTCATGTTTTGCCACAGGGCAATCGTGCACTTCGGGAATTTGGAATTCACAGCGACGCACGCACCGGCTCTCGAACGGAGAATTCATTTGGGATTTCTCGGGGAACGTTTGGGAGTGGATGCTCGACGACAGCGCGATGGCCTTTAATAATGAAGGCTACATCTCGCTCATGAATGATCAACCCGTTTACCCGTCCGGGACGAAGGCGTTGTTCGGCCCCGCGGGCAATTACGTTTCGCTCAACAGCGGGTCGTACGGTGGCCTCGGTTACGCACTTCTCACGGCTAATAATGGAACGATCATCCGCGGCGGCTCCTTCGACGAGCGCAGCGGTATTTTCTCGGCCGATACCTGGGACAGCCCCGCGGCCGTGTGGCCTAACTCAGGCTTTCGCTGCGTCTTTCACCCTTGATCTCGCGCTAGCGTCTCGTTCTGGTACACGTACTGCGCGAGCGTCGAGTGTCTCGCGCAAATTATGTAAATCATCGCACCCCGCTCCCGATGCTAAATTGGTTTCATAGGTTCCAACAGGAGGACGTAATGAAATCAAAAATATGGCGAAGTGTTCCGGTTCTAGGTTTAAACATTTTAGCGGGCTGCCTGCTTTTCGCAAATCCGGTTTCCGCGCGTGGTGCTTTCGAAAACATCGCTTCTTACAGTTTCGATTCGACCAGCGGCGGCTTTTGTAAAGTCAACGGTGACGATCTTGGTTGCGCAAACAACGGTAAATATGTGGGCTACGATGACGTCGACTTCGGGTCGGCAACCTCGACGATGATGCAGATGAATTTAGGCGTGACCCGCAGAAACGCAAACATGTTGGTCGAAATCCGCACCGGCAGCGCGACCGGCCCGTTACTCGGCTCGTTCAATACCGTTTCGACCGACGGCGCTTACAAAATGGTTTCGGTAAACCTCAAGCCCGTAACCGGAAAGCAAAAGATTTTCCTAACCTTCCCCGGCAGTCGCCCTACCGGCGGAATCGATCTTTTCAAATTCGTGAAAAGCAATGTGACACCAACTCCGGTACCCGTACCGCCACCAACGCCGGTGCCGACGCCGACGCCGACTCCGGTTCCTTCGCCGATGCAACCCCCGGTAGGCGCGCGCTTTATCTCGCCGCAATTTTTCGGGATGCACCTTGAACAACAATTTGAGTTTGGATTCCCGTCGGTGTCCTTCGGCATCCAACGCACCTGGAATGCTTACCCCGCGGTCTTCTGGGAATCGGTGGCCCCTAACTCGGCAAACTACAACTGGACGAACTTAGACAACCTCGTTGCCGATTCACTCAGCCATAACGTTGAGATTCTGTACACCATGGGCCACGTCCCGCGCTGGGCCTCGAGCAATCCGAATGGACCGTGCACCGACAGCGCGACCGGCACATGTTACGCACCGGATATGAACGCCTACGCCCAGTACGTAACGCTGCTGGTGAATCGCTACAAAGGCAAAATCAAATACTACGAACTTTGGAACGAACCCGACGCCAATTGGGCCGGCAGCCAAGCGCAACTCGTCGCCATGGCAAAAGTCGCTTACCCGATCATCAAAGCTGCGGGCGGGATCGTGTTGACGCCTTCGCCGCAAGGTAAAGCGGGCCCGCAATGGATGGAAGCTTACTTCGCCGCCGGCGGCGCTCCCTACTCGGACATTAACGCTTTCCACGCGTACCTTTACGACGCTCCGGAAGCTCTCGGCGCGCTGGTGAAAAGCTACCAAGCGGTTTACGCACGCTACGGTGTTTCGAAAAACCCGATGTGGGATACGGAACATAGCTGGGGTATCCCCACCGATCCTTTCGGCGGTGATATCGAATCGCAATCGGCCTGGCTCGCCCGTTTTCAAATCCTAAGTGCCGCGAACAACATCGAACGCAGCATCTGGTACGGCTGGGAATTTAACGACTGGGGCACGTTGTTCGACAAGGCCACCCGCAAGATCTTGAAGACGGGATTGGTTTATCAACAAGTGCACAACTGGCTCGTGAACACCTCGATCGGAACTTGCACGCAAAGCGGTACGCTCTATCAATGCCCGCTTTACAAAACCGGTTACCAAGGTCTCACCGTTTGGGCGACGAGCGGAACGACCAAGTTCACGGTTCCCGCGGGCTACACCCGGTACCGCACGGTCGAAGGCACAACGGTCACGGTTTCCGCCGGAAGCGTACTGACCCTCGGCGCGAAGCCGTTCTTACTCGAAAAGAATTAGTGAATTGGCCGGAATTATCGGTTGAGCGCCTGAGCTTAGGCTTAAGGACGCTCGACCCCTTTAACCCCTCAGCATTCTGTGCGCATATACGCGAACAGTAATTTTATTGTGCCGATATTTCAGCACAGAATGCTGAGGGGCCTGATGACGCGGCCCCAACGAGGTTAGCGCCGACAAAATCACCTAAAAAGAATGAGTGCGTTGACGATGTACAGGTCGGCTTCGATCGGTTCGAGATCGGCGCGGCCTTCTTCGGTCGCGTTGCGTGTGACTTGGAAGCCTAGAGTCTTCAGCGTAACGCTTCTTCGCGCCACTTCTTCCGTCAAATGTGGGCCCGGGAGTTCTCGCCCGCGAATCGTCGCTTTGAATAAATCTAAAGGTAAAGTCACGAGCGTTGCCGTGGACGGCGAGTGAAAATGTGCCTGGTACGTCATGATCGCGCCGTCACCACGGAGCCGGTCGGCCTCTTCGCTTGAATCCGTCGTCAATACGATGCTCCACTTGCGCCGAAGCTTCGCGGAAGCGGTGAACGCCAAGGCAAAGGACGAACCAACCGCGATGTCTGGAGTCATTGCTTTAACTTGTGCGAAACCAACGTTGCGCCCGTTCTGCCCGCGAATTCCGTTTACGGTCGCTTCGATAAAGAAATACGCATCTCTCAGTTCGCAAGTGATCACCGAGCCGACGCTGCCCTCGGGAAGATTGCGTTCACTGCCGTCGGTGAGTGCGCGAAAGTTTTCCGGTTTCAAATTCATGTGAACATCCTTTTTCGTAAGACATAAACTTAGCTAATCACCGCTCTTAAAACATGCGATTTCGCATTTTGCTTGCGATGAGCTATTTTTTATCCGGGGTTTGGAACGGGGAATTGTTAATGAAGAATTTAATCATCGGCCTTTTTGTTTTTGCCAGCGCGTACGCCGCTCACCACACCGACATGCCGTCGACGCACGGGATGGCCCTCGTCGGCACGGAAAAAATATATCTTTCGCACCTACCGATGTTTCATTCGCCGCATGATTACCAAGTGATCCTCGAAGTTGAACTCGAAGACGCCGCAAAGGCTCTTTACTCCGCGAGCCGCGTTTTGAACAACGACACCGTTTACACGATCGCCCCCGAAACGGGCGTACTGACCGAAATGGCGAAGGCCGGCAAGATTTTTCGCGCCGATCTATACCGGGGGCATTTCGAACGCGGCGGGACGCCGATCGCCGAGAAAACAGCCATTAAGGTGGTGCGTGTTCTCTACTTTAAGAAATTCGTGCCCGGCGAAGCGAAACCTGACGAAGAAGACTTCATCCTATTCGGTAACGCCAAGGAGCAATTCGGCGCGCATCTTATCAGCGCGGCCCCCGACTTCGATCGCCTGGTAAAGGTCAGCACCGATCCCCGTACGGCCGAGCTGCTCGAGCGAGGGCCGCAGATTCGCGCGGCCAAAGAGCTCAAGGTTCTTCAGCAACTCTATTTCGAAACGGACGACCTGGCTAAATAGCCGGCGTCTAGTCTTTGTGATGGCGCGAGCGCCACAAGAAATAAGCGAAGTTCGCGATGGTTAATGCGATCGCGCCGAAGAACAGCCACTTGTCGACCGGATCATCGCTGCGCGTGTAGATCTGCCCAAGCCACACCACCGAAATTTTAGTGACGATGAAGGCGGTGAAGGTCATCCAGATGAAACTCACGCCCATGTTGGTCTGTTTTTTCTTTTTGTCTTTTGCCGGCGGTCGCCAATTCGGTGAATAGCCCCAATACCGTTCGCGATGGAACTCGCGCACGACTTCCGTCCACGCGGCGAGGTCGTTATCGACGAGCGCACGGTGGCGCAAAAATCGCTCACGCGCTTCGTTTAAGATGCGATCCCAGTTTTCGGGCGAGAACTTCCCGCCGACGTTCCCGCCGAGGTCTTCCCGGGCGTGCCCCATGATTTCGGGAAATTCGTTCAAGGTTTCCATAGCCGTCCTTATAGGCGCTAAAATAATCAATAGAAAATGAATTGCTCACGCACGGGAGGGTTGACGGTACGCGGCGTTTTGGGCGACCAATGGCGTATGATACTCACCACTTCAGCGTGCCTGACTCTGCTCCTCAGCAGCGGGCCCGACCTATCCCCTTATTCGACCGATGAAGAGACCGCCGCCGTCGAATGGCTGCAGACTCACAACGTCGCTTCTCCCTCCGTTAGCCAGATTGCCGATACGGTCGATCGCTGGAAAGGCTGGAGCGAAGTCTCCCCCGCCGCGAGGAATTCAAATCTCGCCCTCGAATTAAAAAATCTATCTCCCAGCGAAGAGCGCGGAGTTTTCTCACTCGACCGCCGAAACGAGTTGGCAAGACTGAGCGGCGAAAATCTCACACGTCTCAAATTGCAAATCGAGGCGAAGCTCCCCTTGCCGTCGGAACCGTCGGCCACCTCGGCAAAGAAAATTCGAACGATCAGCGGAGACCTCGCTTTTCACTATCTCTCGCGCCGCAACTCGTTGGGGTCGGCCGGCGTGAACGCTCCATTGGTGAGTTCACGCGAACTTAAGAAAATGCATATTGATTCACATCCTTCCTATTTTTCGACGCTGACCGGTGGATCTACGAGCGTAGGTTTTTCGGTGGTCGCGACGAAGAAGCACGGCGGCCCGGTCTCGCTCAACGCGCAAGTGCCTTACCAAGCGCTGCGGCTCAATACGGAGCTCGCCGAAACCGAAGGCTACGTCTTGCCGGATTTTAAAAATCCGATCGAGCTACTGAGTTTTTTTAGAAACTGGGAGCCGGAAACTCTGAACCGGTTTTTGACCGAGAACCTGATGTCCGTGCCCACGCGCGTGAACGATGTCGATAAGCTCTTAGCGTATCTCGACCCGGTACGCGTGCAGCAGGTCTTCCCGGATCATTCGGCCTTTCAGCGTTTAGCGACGCTGCGGGAACGACTTCACCGCTACGTGCTTACCGAAAGCGATGCACGAGCTTTGCTGCTCTGGTCGTTCGAGCGATGGCTCACATCGGTCGCGGCGACGGACGTAAAAGAATTTAACCGGCTAACGAAAGAACTGAGTTTGGACGCGGGCACGCAATCCGTCTTCGCTCGTAAATTTTTACCTGTGCTTAATCTTCCCGAGTTAAGTTTGCGCGTACCGCTCGCGGTGGGGCCGCAGTACTATTCGATTCTCCGGGTGGAGAACGTGGCGTACAAACCGTTTTCTGAATTCGAAACGGAACGACAAAAGCCATGGGACTCGCGCCGTCTTGACCACCAATCGAAGCCGTGAGGATAATGGGCCATGGCGCACGGCTCAGGACACCACCATCATCATCACCACAGTCATGGTCACCATTCCCACGGATCGGGTGACAGCGCGACCCGCAACATCGGCGTCGCGTTTTGGCTTAATCTTTCCTTCGCGGTCATCGAATTGGCCGGCGGGCTTTACACACAAAGCTTAGCGGTATTATCCGACGCGCTCCATGACTTCGGCGACGCGATTTCGCTCGGCATGGGCTACTTTCTGCAACGTAAATCGAGCGAAGGCCCCTCCGAACACTACTCGTACGGCAAACGCCGTTTCTCGCTTTTGTCGGCCTGCATTTCGGGCATGGTCATTTCCGGCGGCGCCATTTTTATTTTGATTGAAAGTATCTCCGGCTTCAACGATCCACGCGAGCCCAACGGCGTCGGCATGTTCGGCCTGGCGATCTTCGGCATCGCGGTCAACGGTTTCGCGGCCTGGCGCCTCGGCCATGGGCATACGCACAACGAGAAGATGCTGAAATGGCATTTACTCGAAGACGTTTTAGGCTGGGTCGCGGTTCTCATCGGTAGCGGGCTGATCTACTTTTTCGGATGGGTTTGGATTGATCCGTTGTTGGCGATCGGCATTTCGCTTTTTGTTTTGTACAACGTCGTTCGCCACCTTATCGAAACCGTAAATCTGTTCTTACAAGCGAACCCTGATCCCGAAGGCTTACGCACGTTCCGTCTGCAGGCCGAGGGCATCACCGGCGTTTCGGGAATTCACGATCTGCACTTCTGGAGCTTGGACGGCGTTCGTCACATCCTTTCGCTCCACGCGGTACTCATCGATCTTGGCCAAGCCGAGATGGTGAAGGAGCAGATTCGTTTGTTCAGCAAAACTTTGGGTGACTGCCACGTGACCGTCGAGGTCGAAGGCCCCGGCGAACACTGCCATGACGATTGTGAAGAGCAAAAATAATGATGTTCGTTTATCGTGTCCTTGTCGCGCCCCTCTTCATGCTCGCCCTGCCCGTAGCGGCGATTTTTAATAAAAAAATTAGCGCGGGCCTCAAGATGCGCCGACAAAGCCGGCAATACCCGGAGTTAAGCCAACGCCCCGTATGGATCCACGCTTCGAGCGGTGAATTCGAGTACGCAAAATCTTTGATCCGCGAACTAAAAAACCGTTTGCCGATGGTGCCCGTGGTGGTGACCTACTTCTCGCCAACTTACGCCAATAACGTTCACAACTTCCCGGGCGTCGATTTCGCGATGCCGCTGCCGCTCGACCTGCCGGGCCCCGTGACTTCCTTTTTGAAACGCGTGAATCCGCGCGCTCTGCTGCTCTCACGCACCGACTTCTGGCCCGAGCTTTTAACGCAAACGAGACGACGCCAAATTCCCGTCCAGGTTTTTTCGTACACGCAAAAGTCGCCGGAACAGATGTCTTGGCTAACGAAGCTCGCCGCCCAATGGCGTTTAAAACTCGTGGATCAAATCCACTGCGTCAGTGAAGAAGACAAACGCAACGTCGAAGCGCTCTCGGTGAAAACTCCCGTACGCGTCCTCGGGGACACCCGTTACGATCAAGTGCGCTTCCGGCTCGATCACCCGAAAGAGTTGCCCGCTTCGCTCAAGCCCAGGCCCGGCATTCCGTGTTTGGTCGCCGGCAGCACGTGGCCCGAAGATGAGCAGGTTTTATTGCCCGCGATCAAACCGTTATTAGCCGCGGGACGCTTGCAGCTGATCATGGCGCCTCACGAGCCGACCGAAAAACATATCGGTGAATTGAAACAGCAGATGCTCGCGCACGGGATCAACTTCACTCTTTTCTCGAGCGGTCATTCTTGGCACGAATCGCAAGTGCTCTTGATCGATCAAGTGGGTTGGCTGGCGGAGCTGTACGCCTGGGGCGACATGGCCTTCATCGGTGGATCTTTTAAGAAGACCGTACATTCGGTAATGGAAGCGCTTGGCGCCGGACTTAAAACTTTCGTCGGGCCCTTGCACACGAACAATCGTGAAGCCATTGAATTCCAGAGCGTGAAGGTCGCGGGCGTCGCCGCGGTGACGGAAGTTCGTAACAGCGAGCAGTGGCGTGAAGAGCTCGGTAAGTATGACCTCACCGAGCTGCGCGCGTTTAAAGAAGAATTCTCTAAAGAATTTGCGGCGCGCTTAGGCGCCACTCAGAAATTAGTCGACCTGGTTTCGGGCACGCTGCAGGTCTGAGCGTTTCTCTTTCGATTTCACTTCGAAGTTCATATCCATATCGACCTTCGTCATCTCGAGAGGAAATTGCGTTAAGCCTTCTTCCTCTTCCAAGACGGTGTAAAAGCCGGGAAACGAAGGCACGATGCGCTTGTAGGTGTCGCGCATGTGCGCGAGCGGCCAATCGATCGTTCGCTCTTTGGGCGTAACCATGTTCTTGGTCATTTCCCAGAACGAGATGCCTTCTTGCTTACGAATCAAACCGATGAAGCTGCCGAAATCGCGGTAACCACGCAGGGCCAGAAGCCACGGGTGGTTATAAAGATCCGCCTGATCCAGCATATCGCCTTCGGTAAAGTGCTGCGTGAAGTAGAAGTACATCTCGTCCACGTAGCGCGGTTGGGTCACGTGGCGTCCCTCGCAAACGAACATCGAACGAGCCGTTCCGTGTACCTTAGGTTCATAGGCAATCACGCCGTAGAGATCGAGGGATCGCAGGAATTCTGGCGTGAAACTCATCGCGTAGCAACGTTCGTACTCGTCCAAACGCACGCGGAATTTCGCGATCTGCGCGACGAGGTAAGTCGACTCACTGATCGAAGTTCCGTCCCCGCGCGAAGTGGCCGTGCTCCAGCCGGCTTTGATCGACAACGGCTTGATGAATGAAGTTAGCGGGGCAATGACTTCGGAAGCTTTCGACAGCGCACCCGCTCCCGTTGCGGCTAAGGCGCTGCCCGGTGAAGCATTGGCCAAGCGGCCCAGAGAACCCGAAACTCCGCCCGCGGCACCGATGAAGTCGGTGCCTTCGAGACCCACGCCCAATGAATAGCCCGTCGAGCGGCCAACCGAAAAGGATTGACCGACGTTGATGTTCATTTGGTAGCCGCCCAAGAAAACGTACGAGTCATCGGCATCGCCCGTTCTAAAAACGCGAAGCTTCTGATCGAAGAAAACCGGACTTTGATTATTGGCCAAACATTTCGCTAATATTTCGCGCGAGAGCTGCCCGGTGTCTTTTATATAAGGAACACCGGTAGCGCTAAACGAGCCTACCTGAGCGTTATTAGCCGCAAGCGATTGTGAGAAGTTGGCCGTCACCAGCGAACACGCGGCGTAGCGACGCGCGTTTTCGTTCTTCGGTACGAACAAAGCGCGCTGGAGATCGCGGACATCCCACTCGGTGGCCTTGACGTCGCGAACCCCGGTCACCCAGGCTTTAATGTCCGAAACCAATCCACCGGTCAGTGCTAAATTTGAGTTTACCCATGAAAGAGCGCGATCTACCGGCACCCACCGATCGGTGGTTTCCGTCATGCAGGACACGAGGTTATTTCCACAACGGGCAAACGTTGCCGAATCGAATTCAACGGCTTTGGGTTTCTCGTCGGCGAGCGAAAGGAAGTTCATCGAATACGCTTGCGCGTAATTGTAGACCGAGCCGACGGCCGGGATGTTGGTCTTGTAGATGTAGCGATATTTGTCTTCGCGCTCGATCAGGCTATCGACGTGTGCATAGCACAAGTGCCGAAGCGAACCGAAGTACTCGCTAAATTTGTAAAGCGTATTTTCGCGCGTTTTCGAAGCGAGCTGCTCGGACTTGCTGAAAAGTTCGCGGCGGTAATCGTCCATCGCCCGTTCACGATCGTCTTCGAACTGAACTTTTTGGTCGCACTTTGCTTCATCTAAGTTGTCGGTCGCGCGAACGGAGTCTTTGTAACCGTTCGATAAGAAGATGACCGGACCGACGAAGGTACGCCGCGCGAGACCGGGGCCTTTCTCGGTGATGTCGTCGGGTGAATCGCCTTGTTCCACGAAGTGATCGCAGTCGATTTCCGAACACGGCGGAAGTTTGATCGTCGTAAAATCATTGGTCGCGAGATTATCCGAAAGCGCCGTCTTGTTCACGTCGAGCAATTCTTGGATTTCTTTGCCGAAAGACAAGATCTGTTCTTCGCTGATCGATACGGGCTCCATGCTTACGCCCGAAGCGTTGCCCTGCTTCAATTGTGAAGAAAGCAGCGAGAATAACGTACGCGTCTTCTCGCGGCGATTTTCGATCAACTTATCGGTGCGAGCGTCTTCTTCCGCCCGGATTTTATTCTGATCGTATTCAGAAACCTTCGAAGTTCCCAAGAGCGCGTTTCGCTCTTTGCGTTCTTTAGCGAGATTATCGAGGTAGCCGCCAAAGTTACCGCGCAGTACGTTCTCGACCTGTAACTGATGTTCGTCGACCGGCTGCAATTCGATCAAGAAGTTCGAGCGAACCCGCATCATTCGCAAATCTTGCATCGTGAATTCTACGGGCTGAATGATCACGCCGTCGGTTGAACGTACCAAAGCGGTTTGCGTGCTAATGAATTCACGCTGGGGAACGTCGATGCCCAACCGGCGAAGACGCGTACGCGCGTTCTTCGAATCCGAAGCCATCCCGTCGACCGTAACACCTTTTTGCTGCTCACCGGGCACGGGTAAAGTCTTTTGACCGGCGACCACTTCGGCGCTGTTGTCGGACTGCGCCTCTTTTAGCGCGTCGATGTGGATACCGACCTGCGCGGGATCCAGATAATTTTTCTGGATTCCGACCTTCATGAGCCAGATCCCATCCCGCAAGGGTTCGGTCAGTTTACGGGCGTTGATGATGCCTGAGTAACGAAGTACGCGCGGATCCAACTCCATGAGAACGGTCTTACGGACCTCGAGCGCCATGAGCGAGTCGATATTGTATTGGAAACGCACGGTGTGATAGCCAAAATCCGCCAAGAAAAACCGGCTCGGAATTTTCTTACGGCCTAACAACTGTTTCCAAAAATCAGGCTGAAATTCGCGTTCGTCGAAGCCGAAGGTGAACTTGTCGTCCCACGGATTGATGTAGAAACGCAAATCCCGCGCGAAGCCGCTGGCTTTGGCAATCGTCACGTTTCGCTCTAAGAATTTTTCAGGCTGGTAGTATTTGTGGAATATCGAGGAGCTCCAGCGCAAGCAACCGTCTTCGCCCGTCTTCTGGTCCTTGATCACTTCGCCGGTTTCTTTATAGCTGATCTGGAACGGTAAACCGACCGGGCGCTCGCCCGTAAATGCGTCGGTGATGCAAGTCGATGCCGTGTAGGTAACGGTTCTTTGCGTCGTCGTTTCTCCCGGTTCTACTTGAGCGAAACGTAAATTCATACGGTCGAAGAGATAAGGCGAATTGTCTGAGCCGTACTGATTCTTGCGCATTTCATCGAAATTCGCAGAACCTTTTAAGTACGAAGCGATATCGCAAGGCCCGTCCTCACGGCAGTTCTTATTGAGATCACCGGAAAAAGTGGACGATAAGTTGCGGAAGGTACCAAGCTCGTAAATCCCCTCGGCCGACGAAAGGCCGCGGATGCCCTTAGGGATAACTTTAAGTACGAGCTCGAGATTCCCCTGCGGCATGCGATCGCGAACCCACGTACTTACGTGAGCGATCAGCTTACCGTCGACGACGCGGCCGGTACCGATGATGCCGAGGTCAGCGACTTTTTTCTGCTCTTCCGAGGTCTCCCCGCTCGAGGTCAGGATCAACCGCTGATTCAATTTCGGACCGGTATTGTTCAAGACGAGGTGAGCAATGACGTAAAAGTCACCATCGCGAACTTCGCGGTAGGCCGGCATTCCTTCTTGGTTTTCGAAACGGATCTTGGGCGTCATGCTGATGTTCATGCGGAAGAGCATGCCCGTTTTTTCTTCACCGCTGCGGATCGTTTGGATGCTGACGTCACCGATGTAGAGCTTATCCTGACCGAAGGCTTCGCCCGACAAAGCGGAATCGGCTTGCGCGGGCGGCAACACGAGACTCGGATGCAAAGGCTTATCACGGAGGAAGCGGAACTCATCGCCCGAATCACGCGCGTGGGTACCGACGGCCCATGGATTCAGCGCGACCTTTACGCGTTGACGGCCGCTATGAACGCCCGTCCCGACGATGTCGCGCTCAACCGTCACCCACTTGCTACGTTTGACGTAGTAAGTGAACGGTAGGGACTCGTGCCAGCTAAAACAGCCGTCACCCGTCGACGCCGGGATGTCTTGGATACGCGCGCGCGTTTCGGGAATTTCGATCGCGAATTGGTGGCCGATCGCGGCCGAGCGGGTCGAGCGATCCTCGATGCAAGCGGTAAAACGGAAGCTCACGTCGCGCGGGATACGCCAAACCGAGGCGTACATAAGGTTCGTCGTAGGATCTTTCGCGGTCGTCGGAACTTGCAAGATCTGGCCGTCGCCGATGAGACTTCGAACACGGAAGGTCGCCGAACCTTCGGCACCCTGGTTGCCGTTCACGCCGTCGGGTTTAGAGTCGGGCCGCGTACACGCGGTCAGCCCGATGAACAGCGAACAAACGATGAGTAATGCGGTTTTTGATGTTTGATTAAAACGGCGCATAATCAGTCTCCACCCCAACGTATATAATAGATAAATCGCGCTGATTGGGATCGCGGTTGATTGGTTCGGCCTGGTAATTTTCGGCGTAAATCGAGAAGCCTTCTTTTTTGAAATGCACATTGGCCTCGATGTTGTAACCGGTACGATTGGTGTTTCCGAATTTAGATTTACTGTACGCCGCGACCGTCGAATCACTTTCGGTAAAGAACGGACGCACGCGGAGATCGACGACGATATCGCCGAAGATCATCTTAGGTCCGATGCCGACCAACTGGGCATCGGCCGAATCGCCCGGTGCCTTCATGTTGTGAACACGTTCGTATTCGATGATCCCGCTGATCCACGATCCGGTGCAGAGACAGAGGCTTCCGGCGGCGTACCAACCTTGATGATCGTAAAGAAACCGGCTGCCGGCGATATTCTCGCCCACGCCGACGTTACCGACCAAGCGGCTGTCACTGACGACTTTGTCGGGAATATTAGACCAATCGTAGAGTCCGACGCCGGCCTTCCATTCGATCAATCCGAAGTTCTTGTCGGAGAGCTGTAAGGTCTGCGTGCTGAAAGTCGGCATCTTCTCTTGCGTGGCCCGTTCGGTATTTAAAGAGTGTGAAGTAGGAATGACTTGTTGAACGATCAAGCGTGCGTTGAAATCACCCGTTCCGTACTTCGCGATCGCTTGCGCGCCGGGGAACGAGCGCTGTCCCGAGATCAAAAGACTCGTGCCGTGAAAACCTTGATTTATGGCCCCCGCGCGCAGCTCGCCGAACTTTACCGGTTCGAGCGCGACGTAACCGTCGTACATCCAAAGCCGGCTCTCTTCGCCGGAATCGGAATAACGTTCTTGAACGCGTGAGGAAAAAACACTGGCGCGCGGTTCAAGTCGTGCGCGCAACCAAGGTGCGAATTTGTAATCGAGATTAAAGCCCGCGTAGAAGAAAGCGGCGGCTTCGTTGTCTTTGCCGTGGACGAGCGAAATCCCGCCCATAGAAAGGTTCCATTCGCCTTCGAGCTTGCGCGGCGGGAGCTCGGCACTCTTGAGCGTTGACGACGCCGAGTTCTGCCCGAACGCGGGCAAAGAAAAGGCGATCAATACGCTGAAAAGCATTTTGCTAAACTTGGACCCCACTAACATTCCATCCTATTCAAGGCTTTGTCGTTAGAACCGGTTAAGTACAATTTCTATTCCAAATCGCAGACTTATCGCCGCGTGTTCAAAAATCGTTAAATTGAGCTTTGCATCGCTTATACGCATCGTGGGCACCTCAGCGCAATGGGATTTCCGTCAAGATTTGGATCGATTGTGATAACGCATGAAATTTTTTACCGACTTGCGCGAAGTTTGATCAGGCGCACGCCGACCCCCTCATAAACGCAGGGTGGGACCACCGGAGCTGTTGCAAGAACTACCCGTTGCCATTTTGGGTGCGTCCAAACCAGGCGGTCCGGAGGCAACCCGAACCGGGCCTCCCAGAACATTTTTTAAATACTTTTAATTTATATGCCGCCGAAGCGAGTCTTTCGTAGGTATCTAATGGGCTTACCTACACGGTAAGGACACAACGCGCATGGACTTCAGCGGCGCCGATTTGTACAAATGGAGTCAAATCATCCAGGAGCGAACATGCAAGCCTTCAAACCCCTGCGCGAAGTCCCCAAAAATTCCTACTCAGATAAAGATGTGCTCGTCATCTTCGGCGAAGTTTTCGCCCGCGGCTACGTCAACGGGTTGATCGATGAGGCCAAGAAAGCCGGCATGAAGGTAATCTACAGCACCGTCGGGCGCCGAGACGAGAATGAACAACTTCGCCCCCTGACCGCGGAAGAGCTCGCGACCAAAGATCAACCGCTGATCAATATCCCCCTCGAATGCGGATTCGACCTGACCAAGTCTTCGAAGGGCCAATCGCCCGCCGATCAATTGAAAGGCCTGAAACTCAGCGAATGGGACAAGGCCGAAATGGATTTCGGGCAGGTCGAAGAGTCGCGCCGCAAAGGCCGGGAAGATTTCCGCAAGCGCGTGGCGCAGTACATGGTCGAACTCGAAAAAATGATTCCGGCCGGCGCCAACGTTTTGTTCGCGCACACGATGGCCGGTGGCGTTCCCCGTGCGAAAATCGTCTTGCCCGCGATGAACCGGGTTTTTAAGGGGCATGGCGAGCGCTACGCTTCGTCGAAACAGTTTTGGGAAGGCACGCTCGGCAAGTTCAGCGAAATGAGCTTTATGGACGTCACCGCGAATAGCTTAGCCGACTTGGTCGATCTTTCCTCGGCATTACGTGAAAAAACAAAAAAGTCCGGTGGCGCGGTTTCCTACGTGGCGTTCGGTTACCACGGAACCGAGATTTTAATCGACGGTGAATACCAGTGGCAATCCTACGCCCCTTACCTACAAGGCTTCGCGAAAATCGAGCTAGAAAACATCGCCCGTCGTTCGCTCGAAAAAGGTGTTCCCGTTAGCGTTTACAACGCGCCCGAAATTCTGACCAACTCGAGCTCAATTTTTTTGGGCGTCGAAGTGGCGCTCTATCCCCTGCTCGGCGCGCTGATGAAAGAAGCGCCCGACCATCCGGTCACGAAGCAATTGGTTAAGGATTGCGAAGCGCTGCTCAAGCCGGAACACTCGCTAGAAGAAATTCTAAAAATCACCAACGATTACTTCACTTCCGACATCATTTTAAAGAATTGGACCAAGTACGAGCAGTGGCCGCAACACAACGGCCCTGAGCAAATGGCCTTGATGCGCACGACTTCCGAGAAAATCATCGACATGCATAAGGATGAAAAGCACCTGCTCACCGCGAAGCTCAGTGAAATTGTATTCAACGCTTGCGGAAAAGCGATGATTAGCGAGGGTAAAAACCCGCGCGAGGCCGTCTGGTGGGTCGGCCACGATCTCGTTTCTAAATTGACGTTAGTATAACGGGCCGGCTTTCACGCCGATGTTGTAGACGAAATAAGCGAGCGGTGCCGCGCTGACGGCGCCGAGGATAAGGCCTTCGGGCAAAGTTTTCTTGGGCACGAAACCCAGCCAGTCGCGGATCCATAGGACGAAGTACGGCAGGCAAAGGTAAATCATGTGCCAGGGATTAATATCTAGATAGAAATGCCCGGCGGCCATCAGTAAAATCACGAACACCGATAAAAACGGCACGAGGGCGTTCATACTAAGGCGCTGTGGTTTTACGAGCGCTAACACCAAGGCCGCGCCGAACAGCGCACACGCGACCGAAACGATCTGCGAATACGAAGCGCTAGCCGCGAACAACATCAAGAGACTCAAACCCGTCGCGGCGATAAGCGGCAGCAGAATCAAGGTCGTGGGCATCACCTTCGGGGCCGTTTTTTCGACGATCGACCACACGCCCAAGGCTAAGCAGAAAAACGCCACGAGATTACGATAGTAAATCGGCGCGAGGATCGTTTGGCGAAGGGGATATAAAATTACGGCACCGAGTGCGAGCACGAAAAGCGCGCGGACCAAATACCGGTGGCCCAGCGGTTGCGGCCGCACAAAGATGAACACCGCTAATAACAGCGCGGCGAGACTGAAGGCCTCCCCGGCGTCGGTCGGAGGAACGTGCAGGCGCCGGATCAAAACAAAAGCGCCCGCGGAGAACGCGAGCGCGAAAACCAAACCTTGGGCGCGTGCCTTCCAAGGTTCTTTAAGAAATCCGAGAAGAAAAATCACCACCGCCGCGACCGAAGCCGGCGCAACGGCGCTCATCAAAAAGGCGCGGACGATGGGTGAATCCATATTAGATCTTTGTTCCTTCAACCGAGATTTGAACTTCGACTTCGTCGCCGACTTCGCCGGGTTTAGCCATGTAGTTCATGCCGAAATCCGTGCGCTTGATCGTTAACGTCGTGATGCCGCCCGTGCGAACGTTGTTCCAGGGATCTTTGCCGGTTTTCATTTGCGTGAAAGTAAATGAAACGGGTTTGGTCACGCCGTGCAGCGTGAGGTCGGCGGTGACGTCGTACTTCGCGCCGGCTTTTTTGACCGTTTTGCTTTTCAAAGTCATGGTTGGAAACTGTTTTACGTTAAAGAAGTCAGGGCTCTTTAAGTGATCGTCGCGCTTCTTTGCCATCGTGTTGATGGTGTCGAGCTTTGCGCTCACTTCGAAGGTCGATTTTTCGGGATTTTTTTCGTCGACGACGATCTTACCGTCGGCGCCGCCGATCATGCCGTACACATTCGAGAATCCCATGTGATCGATTTTGAAAACGATCGCGGTGTGATCCGGATCAACTTTGTATGACGTCGTTTGTGCCTGGGCTTGTGAAACAGCGGCGAATGAAATCGCGGCTAGAGCAATTGCTAGAACTCTCATGATGTTTACCTCCGTATAAAATTGTTCTTATATGAAACAACGTAGAAAAGGTAAGCTCAAGGACTAAATGCAATTGGGTGGCATCAAGAGATCAGAACCTAGACACGGGATCTGCGGCATATCCGCGTTCGGCGGCGGTGGATCCGGTTTCTTAACGGTATCGAAAAGCTTGGCGATAATCACCTTGAACACCGTCGATAAATCTGCGCGATTTAAACTCAAGTTACCGGTTCGGACGTAAGTTAACCAAGCAATATCCCAAAAACCGGTAGGCATCTCGCGGTTCGTAAGGATGTAGTAAAACGCACCCTTGGCTTGGCGGTCGCTCAAGTTCTGGTTCATTTTATCCTTCGCAAATTTCTTGATGAAACCCATGAAAATCTCGGCCGCGGGGTCGATCTCCGGGTTGCTCAAAGTGCCGTCCCGGTCGGCGTCGAAGCGGGTCATCACGGCCTCGGCGTAGTGCATGACGACCGCGAGCGTGGTGAACTCGCTATATTCAACCCACGGCGTGACGGAGTTTTTAGGCGAGAACGCCGTTTCAAGCAGCGTTCGTGCATGCGCCTGGCGAATCGGGAGCGGCGCGACCCGCAAGAACTGCTGCAGATCAGGCATGCTGCCTAAATGAGCATCGAAGGTCGCGGGCAAATTTTCGAGTACGCAATTACGATCAAGCTTAGGACGCTTGTACATATCCGGTGGGCCATGGGGGCAGACCGCTTTGAGATCCGCGTAGAAGTCGTCGGCCAGGCGCCCGCCCGAAAGCATGAACGAAAACAACTCGATCGCCTCAACCATTCGTAAACGGCCCTTCGGCGCGCCGGGCTCCGAATTAATACCGTCGCCCGAATAGGTGAAAAGATTGGCGGCGGTAAAATCCCGGTTCCCCATGTTTGGGTTGCGCTGATCGACCAACTTAAGCGCGATCCCGATCTCACGGAAATCGGCGTAAAACTTTTCGACCTCTTCGAGCGTGATGCCTGAGTCGAAGCCGATGCGGCTGCCCGCGTGCTCGGCGTAACCGCGGAACAACGCTTGCGCCGAAGTCCGCCATAGATTCATCAACGTTAGATTGTGGTAAGTGTGCCGCAAATTATTGCGCGCGAGATCTTCGTGCCGAACGAGTCCGACGCGGTAGCTTCCGTCCGCGAATAAGGGGCGCATAAGACCGCGCAAGGATAAGAAATCATCCCATTCGGAACTGCCGAGGCTCTTGAGTTTCAAGCGAACATCGGGGGTCATGTACGGTCTGATCTGCACGTTCGGCACGACTTTTTGCGCAGCGAGAGTACCCGCTAAGCGTGTGTCCAAATTCATTTGGATATAGGCCCAGCGAAAGAAAATATCCCGCGCGCGAGCCACGTTGGTCAGCGCTAAGCCTTCGGTCTTACGCTGACTGGCCGGGATCTCGGGATCACCCAAAATTCGGGTGACCACGGCCGCAAGAGCCCCGTTGATGGATGACGGCGGAATGTGCGCGGGGATCCAGCGTAAATCATAGGTCGCCTTCGTTAACTCATCGAGCTGCGCGAACCGGATCGTCAGCCCCTCTTGTTTCGAGGCGGCTTGCTCGATCAAATTAAATACGTCGTTCGCGAGCTGAATCGTATTTTGCAACCCTACCCCGCGTAAGATCGGCTGGTCCTTTACCCCGATTTGATATTGGAGATAGACGAGGTACCAGCGAGCGAACGATTGCAGCATGGGCGTCCACTCGAGCGGCCGCACCGTGTTCGGATCGATCGGCGCAACGGTGAGCTGGCGGAAAATACGGATGAAGCTCACCCATTTTGCGGGCGAGATCGCGTCGGGAAAGTGTTCATCCCAACCGGCGAACGCGCGGAATTCGACCAGCAAACTTTGCAGGCTCGCCAACGTATAATTGCGCTGATTGCGCTGCAGACGCATGGCTAAAGTTTTGATCACCGAGTTGAGCGCTTCGTTCGCATCGGCTAAGCGCTTGCCGAGGGTTGCGGGATCTTGCTCCTGCGCCAAGCGCGGATTCAAAACGCGAAGGTGGGGTTTCAAGCGAATCGCTTCGTTTTTGAACTCTTCAAGCATTTCGACCAGGGCGTGCAACTCTTCGCGCGAAATCGCCGTGCTCGAACCGCCGAGGATCGCTTGTTTGAGAATCATAACTTCGCCCATGAGTTCGTCTTTCAAACGACGCTCGTTCAAAAAGAAGCTATGCAGGAACTGACGGATTTCATCGGGCGAATAAGAGGTGGCATTGCGCCCTCGGGTCAGTTGCGCGAACGTGGTGAACGCCTTTTGCAAACAGCTCACGAACTCGGTCACTTGCTCGTTCGAAAGTTGATCGTTTACGTAGCGGTCGAAGTGCTCGGGAATTTTACCGACGCAGCTAAAACCTTTGCCGCTGTACGAGGGCGGCGGGCGTTTGGGCGCGCTTTCACCAGTGGATAACCCACAACCCGGCAGCGCCAGTGAAATCGCGACCACGAAGGACAGCGGTGTTTTAAAAAACATAACTTACGCCCCCGAAGAAGCGGTCGTTCGCGCGGTAAGTCGAGAACAATCCCGCGCGGTCGGAGTTTGAATCGACGTCGGCCCCGAGCACATCGGCCCCGAGCAACCAGGTCACGTCACCTTGGGCAAACTCAACGCTGGTCGATAGCCAACCGCCCTTTTCCGGGATCGAGTAGCTGTAGCGGCTACGTAAGGAAAGACCGTTGCTCTTCGTTTGCGAGAGCACGATGCGCCAGTCCACCGAAGCCAAGTCTTTGAAGGGATACCGGTCGAGCGAAGACTTCACTTGATCATCGGCGACGATGCCGCCGGTCGCTGATTTCCCCATCGAGAAAACGCGCATGTAAGAGTAGCCGAGCCACGACGGCTTGCCGATTACGCTGAAGACGTAATGTGAATATCCGAGCCCCGCGACCAACATCGGATCGAGCGGCGCTTCGAGCCAAGGATCGGGGAACCCCGACTTGCTCGGCACGTCGACGGTCGCCGAGACCCACCCGTGGTCGTCGGTGCGGTCAAAACCCATCTCCCACGTTAGCACGTGGTGTTTAACGATCTTTGGATGAATCACGGCCGTGACTTCAAGCCCTTGGCCCGCGCCGATACGCGCGCAGTTCGAGCATTCGATGCCTAAATGAATTTGGTTGCGCGGCTTGTACGCGTAATTCAAATTGGTCCAGAAGTCGTTCAAGAATTCGTAACGCACCCCGAGCCCGAAGCTTGAGTGCATGATGATGTCTTCCTCGGTGGGCTTATCGATTTCGAAAAAGAGCGGGCCGTCTTTCGTGACGGGGTTATTGCCCTGAAACTGCAAGCTTGAATGCGGTTGCTCAAACCAACGGTTTGAGGACTCGAAACGCCCGTTGGCCAGCCGGTACTGTGGCCCCTGATCCGGGAACGCGAGCGGCGACGTGAAGAATGTAAAGCTGAGCTCGGAACCTAGCCGCCAATCGAAGAAAACGCCGGTCAAACCTTGTTGAACGGGCGCCAGGTAATCCCAGCGCAGCTGCGGTTGCCAGAGGCCGAGGTTGAATTCCTCATCCATCTTGCTCCACGTACGCTTAGCCCGTCCGATCGTCAGATTGAACCACGGCGCAATTTTGCGCGGCATCACGTAGGCTTCGGGTACGCCGAAGTAAAACTCGTCACGGTTTTTGAAATCGCCCTGCGCACGTGAATTGAATTTGTATGTAAATCCCGAGGTTTCGGTTTCTAAGTTCAAGTCGGTCGCGATGAGCGTGTAGTTTGATTCTTGATTAGGATTGGGGACCGCCCCGAAATACCGGTTTTGGCGTAAATCCAAATCCAGGTAATTGGCGGCGGACTTGGCGAAGAGAGGTCCGCTCATAATGAGGAGAATCAAAACAATAAAAAATCGCATTTGATTCCGATGTTTTACACGGATATAGGCAGTGGTTTCAATTTGGAGCCAAGTATCATGTAGTCTTTACTTGGCCGTAGTCGGCATTTACAGTTTCGACAGTTGGTTCAAAATTCCCATCAAATGGGTCCGCTCGCTCTCAAAAACCCAGTCATTTTGATGCCACTTCCAGTGATTGTAAAGAATCTGCCCCCCGAACATGGTGAAAGGCGTATCGCCGTACTTCATCATGAAGGTAAAAAAACCAAAGAGTTCTTCGGGCGGAAGGCCCACCGACGACAGCATTTTGCCTAGTATTGGCCCGTATACCGTAAACGCCGGCGTAGCTTCGGGTAAAGACACTGTGTCCGTAAAGTCACGATCGTATCGCAAAAGAAAGGTTTCGACGTACTGAAAGAGCATCCAAACCTGAAGCACATCGGCCGTGCCGAACTCCCCTTGGGTGACTTTTTCGAGGATCGTCTCTTCACCGGCCTTGAAATAGGCCACGAAGCGCGGGACCGCGTCCTTTTGACTCAACCAATTTTGTAGACGTGGGAGTGGCGCTAAAATATCGCGGCTAAGGTCGCCGCCGATTTCGCGCATGCAAACGGCGTCGAAACCTGCGCAGGCCGATTCGGCCTCCGTCATCCAGATTTGCGCCGCCCTAAAACTCGAAGCGATGAACGCGAGGTAGCGCGAAGCTTCGAAAAGATCGATCGTCCCGTTACCGTTAGAGGCCAGCGTAAAAAGGTCGCCTTCGCGCAAAAGCTTTTTACCGATCGTGTCTTTGGTTTCGGTCAGCCAGCCGAACTTGCGCATCGTCGTTAAAATTTCGAGACCCGCCGCCTCCATAACTTTATCGTTCACCTCGGCCTCGCCGCCGGGCACGAAAGCGTCCTTAAGCAGGTTCATCACCACGAACGGCCAAACCATGTGGAGCCGGCCCACGGTGGTCCAACTCGCCGCCGGATTTTGCGGAAACGCCATGCGCCCACGCTCGTCCCACTCCTGCGCGGGACCGGCGGCTAACGTGTGCTCGAATCGCTCTTGCACCGGACCGGCCGCAATTTTTTTGTTTAAAGCAACCTCCCGAAGCGAGCGCCAATCGGCGAAGACCGTTTTTAAGTAAGCGAGGTGATCTAAAGTCACGGCGCACGCGGGTTTGCCTAAGCCTTTCGCCGCCACCCGGTCGAGAACCCAGCCCAATGTATGCATAAGGTTGTCGGTCGCAAACTTCCCGGTAAGGAATCCGGCTTCCTCTGCCCGTACAAAAAGCTCACGCCATTCGCTTAACGGAATCTCTTTCCCGTCGTGCGCGCGGGCCGAACGTTCAAGAATTCCGAGAGCGTGTTCGAAACCCGCGGGCAGAACGTCACGGCTTAAAGCGGTATTTAAGTCATCCTTGAAGGCATAGTGCACGCTTAAGAAACTGCGGTAACCTTGCCCGAGGGCCGCGGTTAACACGCGCCATTCCCGGCCGCCAATTTGGGCATTTGATCCACTCAACAATATTTGTTTTGCGGCAGGAAGAACTTTAAGGAATTTTGCGGCGGCGCCGTCTTCATTCTTTTCCAGTGCCCGGGCTAACTCCCGCAATTGCGTGAACGTGTACGCCTGTCCGTTAGTCTCGAGCCACGAACCAAGCTTGGCGAACGATCGCTCGGCCACGGCGCCCGCCGTCTCGATCTCTTCGTCGGCGGCCTTTGAACTATTGAGAAATAAAACGTCGACGTGCGGATTGAGCTCGATCGTTATTTCTTTGAGTAGCTGCAAGAACTCCTGCATGACGGCAAGCTCATTGCGGCTAATCGAACTGTTTTCACCGGATAAGGCGACTCGCTTTAGCTCCATCAACGCGGCGAGAAGGTCATCGCTAATACCACCGGATTTAAAGAAATATTTTTGCAAGAAACGTCGGAGCGCTTGCGGCGTGTAGCCACCCTCCGCCTGATCACCGGATGTAAGGCGTTGATAATCGCCGACCGACTTCTGCACGCAAGACCAAAACTGTCCGACCTGCGTGTCGGAAAGCTCGCCGCGTTTGTATTTTTCGACGTTCAAACCGAAGTTGCCGAGGCAATCGCCACCGTCCTTCAGCATGACTTGTACGGGTTGGGCAGGCTTTACGTTTTCTTTAGCGCAACCGGCGGTAAACCCAAAAATTAGAAGTAGCGCCGGTACGATCTTAATAAACATAGCTTAACCCCAATCCGATGCGGTCGTTCGCGCGGTAAAGCGCTAAGAAGCCGTCTTCGACTTCGGCCGGACCACTCAGTAGCCCAAGGAAATCCATTTCGATATCGCCGCGAAAGTTCTTGCCGAAATTCATGCCCGCCGACAGCCCGGCGATGCCCCCGTTTTGTAAGCGGTCGTAGACGATACGTAGTTCCGTCTCCAAAGGATAGCGCGCCGCCGTTCGCCAAGGTTTCTTAATGCCGAGTAAATAAGCTTCATTGAATTGGTAGCGCCGCTCGAAAAGCGTGCGGTTCGAAGCGAAGGCGCCGCGATCGGGGGCGTCACCGCCGTTGATTTTCAGAAAACCAAGTTTTGCCCGGGCGGCGTACGGGCCTTCCGCTTCGAGTGCGCGTGAAACCGATGCCGAAGTGATCCACGCCGGCGCCGCTTGCTGAGCGGTAAAATCGTCGCGCGCCCCTGCCCGGTCGGGAATCTCGTGCGCGACGCTGCCGGAATAGGTCCACGCGCCGGCGCGAAATACGGAATCGTGACTGACCAACGTGTGGTACGCCAATCGCGGCGTCACCCGAATATTCACGTAATCTTCGTTAGCGCCGACAAAAAATATATTGTTCGATGGAAAGCCCAACAGGAATTGCGGCATCGGTTTGTAGGCGGCAGCTAGACGGCAGAAGTAATTTTTTGCGCCGTTCAGCTCAAGCTTTGCGACCGCGCCCACGTGAGAAGTGGCTTCCTTTATCGTCGGCTGATCGATCGAGTAACGAATATCACCGACCACCTGCCGGTATTCAAACTGCGCGGCCGGTGGATTGAACCACGGGTTACGTGATACGAAGCGATTATCTTCGGAAGTGAATCGTGCCGCGAGATCCGGAATATGCACCGGCAAAAAACCGATCGCGAGCGCAACGGGTTCGGTGTTCTGACTGTAAAAGAGCCCGGCGAGCCCCGCCTCTTCGTTGCGATATTTGTTGATGAGGTAGCGTGGTTGAAAAAGCCCTTGCCGCCACTCGCCTTCCCATTCGTTCCACCGTTCTTTTTTCCTGCCTAGCGAGAATGTGCTGAGATCGGTGGGTCGCCACTGAAGCGCGGCTTCGTAGATATTGACGTAATTCCATTCCTCGTTCGCCGAGTACTGATCGCGGCCGTTTAAGCGCAGTCCGAACTTGCGCCATCGGCGATCGATATCCGCGCCGAGGGAAACACCCGGCTGGCTGCGCGCGGCCCCAGGCCGGAAATAGTTCTGCCCGCCGGAGACATATTCGTCGTTGAAAACTTTGAACTGAGCGGCGGTCGAAGACTTCACCGCGGGCGACCCGCTTTCTAATTTCAAGCGTGAGGAATCGGCCGGTTGCGCATTCGCGCTGGTCGCAAATAAAATTATGCTTAACGATATAAACGATGAAACAAAATGTGAACGAAACATTTAGGCCACCCCCGCCCCACTCACCGTTTTATAAAACCGGCGTCGGGAGTAGCAAGCTATTTAGTTTTTATATGGAAACTTCGCTGACGTGCCGCTCTGCCGATGAATTCCACGCCACAATTTTCTGAACGGTCCACGCAGCATCATCCCACGGTAAATCGTGTCCGGCCCACGCGTGCCGCTCGATCGGCCAACCCCATTTATCGTGCAAGACGGTTGAGCAAGATGGATCGACTAAGCGATCCCCCAAACCGTTGAGCAGAAGCACCGGAAGATTGACCGGCTTTTGCAAACCATCGAAGAACGCCGCCGCGAGCAATTGATTCGTAAAATTGAGATAAGAAATCGGCCGTTCGATCGCGAGCTTAATCCATGGCGGGAGTGCCTTGGCCCGTGCTTCTTCGCTGTTCATGATGATTTCGATGATTTGACGTTCGCGTTCTTTCGCGGATTGGGTCGCCAACATTTTTCCAAACTTCGACCAAACTTGCCAACGCATGCGATGATACAGCGGACTCAAAGATTTAGCGCTCGTATTGATGAGGACCGCACCGGATAAATCTTCGGGCCGCTGGTTCATCCACTCCATCGCGACCATTCCGCCGAGCGAAACGGTAAGGAGTTTAAATTGCGATTGCGATCGCGCACGTTCAATCGCTTTGGCGCGCACGAAGGTGAATATCTCGCCCATGGATTTGGGGCTGCGTTCGTCTAAGAACTCGCCACTGCCCGGAAGATCAATCGGCAGCACGTCGTCTTTCGGAAATGCCTGTTTGAATAAATCTAAAAAATTGCCCCAGTGGCCATGCTCGCGCGCGAGTCCGCGCAGTAAAATCCACGCCGTTGTTTTTTCAGTCGGCATACCAAAGCTCCATCGCCTTTACGAGATTGCGTTCCCGTTGTTCATCCGTAAGGTGAACCCAAGCGTCGGGCGAAAGCAAGGCGCGGTGAAGGAAATCGAACAAACTCAAATGGCGCCGTAAGATGCGCCGCCGGCGATGCGGCATCATGGGATCGAACATCCCGCTCTTCGAAAAAACTTGCAGCGGATTCTTTTTAAGCCAAGCCCACGATCCCATCTCGAGACAGAACGGCAAAAAGAATCCCTGTTGCGGATTTTTGCGTGACTCTTCGAACGTGTAATCCCAAGGATCACCGTGGATCGTATATTGTCGCGACATCGGTTCGTAGACGTAGAAATGATTCGAATACGTCACGTCGAGCATTGTTTTGAGTGCGTACGCTTCGGCCAAAAAAGGAAACGGGCGCCGCGTGTGCGCGTACGGAAACCAAAAACGATCACGCGCGCCGAAACCTGAGTGCACGTCCACGGTGATGCTGATCGTAGACGTGAGCAACTCGGTCTCTAACACTTCGATCAGCGCTTTGTTCTCCACTTCCATCTCGGCGCCTTTGACGCCCCGATAGTACGGCAACTTATTCGAAACGCGGTGCCCGCGGTAAAACGGGCCCGGCTTACCTTCACCGTCGAGCGGAGAATTTCTCATAAGATCGACGCCGTTCGCGTTCGAGCGGGTGCGATTGACCACGCCCGCGGGATTAACGATCGGCATGAACACCAACCGCGAATGCTTCAAGCGTTCCTGAAAGCTTTTGTCCCAGCGGAGCAATTCAAGCAGCGTGTGCATGTGCGACAAGACGACTTCCGAGCCGATCTTTTCTAGGCCATGCGCGCCCGCAAAAATCCCCAGTGACGGGGCCTTCGGATCGGTGCTGCCGATGGCTACGGAATAGAGCGGATAGGTTTTGTCGCCGTCATGAACTTCGGCGACGTTACGAACGCGCGCGCTTGAACCAAAACTCTCGATCAAGAGTTCAAGATCGGCCATTTCTGTGAAGGTGCGTCTTGCGGGTAGTATGGACACAGCGTGATTATACAAGTTGTTGCGAGGATGGTGCAACTAACTAACGGGGGGAATCTATGTCGCAAGTGCCGGCCGATCAGGACAAGTTCTGGGATGAAATTGCCTCTCGTCTAACGTGGACGAAGCCCTGGACCAAGACCAAGAGCGTGGACTTTAAAAATCCCGTAAAAATCGAATGGTACGGCAGCGGTGAACTTAACGTCTCGTACAACTGCATCGACCGTCACCTGCCGCGGCACAAAGACCGGGTGGCATTGTACTGGGAACCCGAGACCGACAAGCACAAGCCTTTAGCGATCACTTATCAAGAACTGCACGACCGGGTCTGCCGGCTTGCGAATAGCTATAGGAAATTGGGAATTAAGAAGGGCGACCGGGTTACGATCTATTTGCCGATGATTCCCGAAGCGGCCTACGCCATGCTCGCTTGCGCGCGCATCGGCGCCATTCATTCGGTCGTGTTCGCGGGATTTTCACCCGACTCAATCAGCGACCGCATCGAAGACGGCGAGAGTGATTACGTTATTACCGCCGACGAAGGTTTGCGCGGGGGCAAGACCATTCCGCTTAAAGCGAACGTCGACGAAGCGCTTAAGAAATCACCGCGCGTGAGAAGTGTAATCGTCGTTAAACATACCGGCGGCCAAGTCAACTTCACTTCCGGCCGTGATCATTGGTACCATGACCTCACCGCCGGGATGCCCGCGACTTGCGCGCCTGAAAACATGAACAGCGAAGATCCGCTCTTCCTGCTTTACACATCGGGTTCCACGAATAAACCGAAGGGTGTCTTGCACACGACCGGCGGTTACCTCACTTGGGCCGCGTACACGCACGCGCTCGTTTTCGATTACAAACCCGAAGACGTCTATTGGTGCGCGGCGGACATCGGCTGGGTGACCGGCCACTCGTACATTCTTTACGGCCCGCTCGCGAACGCGGCCACCGGCGTGATGTACGAAGGCTTGCCGACTTTCCCCACCGCCTCCCGCATTTGGGAAATCGTCGATAAATATAAAGTGAACACGCTTTACACCGCGCCGACTTTAATCCGCGCGCTAATGGCCTTAGGCGAAGAGCCGGTGAAGAAATGCTCGCGCCAATCTTTACGTTTGCTAGGTTCGGTGGGCGAGCCGATCAATCCCGAAGCGTGGTCATGGTATCACCGGGTCGTCGGCGATTCGCGTTGCCCCGTCGTCGATACTTGGTGGCAAACCGAAACGGGCGGCATTCTTATCTCGCCGGTCCCCTTCAAAACCGAACTCAAACCCGGTTCGGCGACGAAGCCCCTACCCGGCATCAACGCGGTCATCGTGAATGAAAAAGGCGAACGACTCGAGGGTGCGTGCGAAGGGCATTTGTGCATCGACGGCTCGTGGCCCGGGCAAATGCGATCCGTATATAAAGACCACGAACGCTTTTACCAAACTTACTTCTCTACTTATCCGGGCCTGTACTTTACCGGTGACGGCGCCCGTCGCGATGCCGACGATTATTATTGGATCACCGGCCGGGTCGATGACGTCATCAACGTTTCCGGTCACCGCCTGGGCACGGCCGAGATCGAAAGTGCTTTGGTGGCGCACGCAAGCGTTGCCGAGAGTGCGGTGGTGGGATTCCCGCATGATATCAAGGGCCAAGGCATTTATGCTTACGTAACTTTGAATAAGGGCGCGACGGCTTCCGAGGACTTACGTAAAGAACTTGCGGAGTGGGTGAAGAAAACTATGGGTGGATTAGCTAGACCAGACTTCATTCAGTGGGCGCCGGCGTTGCCGAAGACCCGTAGCGGAAAAATTATGCGCCGAATTTTGCGCAAAATTGCGAGCAACGATATCGACAATCTCGGTGATGTTTCAACGTTAGCGGATCCCTCCGTCGTCAAAGATTTGATGACCGCTAGACTCCGCACCTAAATTACCGGCGCGGCGCCGTCAGCCGCGCCAGTCGTTTAACTCCCGTGTTTTCTCACCGGGAGTTTTGCGCTTTGTTGCTCACGATTTAAGCAACTCGACTTGACCCGTGCGAATGCATAACGATTCGAAAATGACCCGGACTTTTCGCAAACAAATATGCACATTTCTAGAGTCGTTTTTTGCGCATTTTGCTGAGTCCTGAAGCACCAAGAAATTTTCTTTTTCGGACGTCCCGCATCGCGATTGACAGTTTCTTTCCCCTACGGGTAGCGTTTGAATTGTCGAGCGGACACAAGATATTTGGGTCCGCGGGATTCTCGGTCATGGCGTTAGGCTTCAAAGATGAAGCCGTAAAAACGACGAAGATTATGGATGACGCTTTTCCCAGGACCGTTTTTTCACAAAAATTATGTTTCATCCTTTATAGGGGGTATTCGTGGATCTTCAACAAGAAGCCGAGGCAAAGCAGTCCGTTCAGCCTGCAGCGGCAGATGGCAAAAACACTTCCACTCGCAATGGTGATCATCCGCCCGAAGGCCCGATCGTCATGCGTGTTCGCAAGCGCGACGGCACCCTTTCGGCCGTCGACGTGAACAAAATCGTTAACGTGGCTCTGGCCTGCTCGACCGGCTTAAAAGAAGTCGATCCGATGCGCGTCGCCGCGAAGGTCATCAGCGGTCTTTACGACGGCGCGACGACCAAAGAGCTCGATCAACTCTGCATCCAAACGGCGGCGCTCCTTATCGGTGAAGAACCGCAGTACTCGCGGCTTGCTTCGCGCTTACTCGCGCGCTTCATCGGCGAAGAAGTCACCAATCAGCACATCCGCAATTTCTACGACTCGATCACGGTCGCGCACAAACAAGGCATCGTTAACGAAGAAAAATTCAATTTCGTTAAAGAACACAAAGAGGCCTTGAACATCATCATTGATGATTCCCGCACGACCCGCTTCGAGTACTTCGGTCTGCGCACGATTTACGACCGTTACTTGCTCAAAGACCCGCACACTCGCCAAGTCATCGAAACGCCGCAGCACTTCTTCTTGCGCGTCGCTTGCGGTTTGGCCAAGACTTTTCAAGAAGCGCAAGAGTTCTACGAGTTGATTTCATCGCTCGATTACATGCCCAGCTCACCGACCTTGTTCAACTCGGCGACGATGCGCCCGCAGTTGTCTTCGTGCTATTTGCTCGATTCGCCCGGCGACGATTTGTCGGCGATCTACGACAAATATAAAGATATCGCCCTGCTTTCGAAGTTTGCGGGCGGTATCGGCGTTTCCTTCTCGCGTATCCGCTCGCGCGGTTCGTTGATCAAAGGCACTAACGGCCATTCGAACGGTCTCGTACCCTGGCTCAAAACTTTGGATTCTTCGGTCGCGGCCGTAAACCAAGGTGGGCGCCGCAAAGGTGCGGCGTGTATCTATCTCGAATCGTGGCACTCCGACATCGAAGAGTTCATCGATTTGCGTGACAACACCGGTGACGAAGCGCAACGCGCGCACAATCTGAATTTGGCCAACTGGGTTCCCGATATTTTCATGCGTCGCGTGGAAGAAGACGGAATGTGGTCGCTGTTCGATCCCAAAGACGTTCCCCAATTCGTCGACTTGTTCGGTGAGGAATTCGACGCGGCTTACGCCGCCGCCGAAGCCGAAGGCATTTTCACCCGTCAGATCAAGGCGCGTGATCTTTACGCCCGCATGATGAAGTCGCTCGCGCAAACCGGCAACGGCTGGATGACTTGGAAAGACGCTTCGAACAAAAAGTCGAATCAAACCGGCAAGCCCGGCAACGTCATTCATTTGTCGAACCTGTGCACTGAGATTTTGGAAGTGACTTCCGACGGTGAAACCGCCGTTTGTAACCTGGGCTCGATCAACTTGGGCGCGCACGTCGTGAACGGCCAGTTCGATTTCGAAAAGCTCGCGCACACGACCGAAGTCGCGATCAAGTATCTTGACCGCGTGATCGACATCAACTTCTACCCGATCCCGACCGCGCAATCGTCCAACTCACGCTGGCGCCCCGTGGGCCTCGGCGTTATGGGTTTGCAAGACGCGTTCTTTAAATTGAACCTCCCCTTCGATTCGGCCGAAGCTTTGAAGCTTTCGACCAAAATCCAAGAGGAGATTTACTTCAACGCTCTTAAAACTTCGTGCGCCTTGGCCGAAAAAGCCGGCCCCCACCCCGCTTTCTCGGAAACCAAAGCCGCGCAAGGGATCATGCAGTTCGACCTTTGGAACATCGTGCCCGAGGACATGGAACGCTGGGAACGTTTGCGCCGCAAAGTGAAAACGATCGGCCTGCGCAATTCGCTGATGATCGCGATTGCACCGACCGCGACGATCGCTTCGATCGTCGGCGCTTACGAGGCGACCGAGCCGCAAATCTCCAACCTCTTCAAACGTGAAACGTTGAGCGGTGAGTTCATTCAAGTGAATCGCTACCTCGTCGACGAATTGAAGAAGCGTGGCATGTGGAACGACGAAGTTCGCAACAAGATCAAAAGTGCGGACGGATCCATCCAAAACATCGACGAGATTCCAGCCGACGTGAAGTTGGTTTACCGCACGGTCTGGGAAGTTCCGCAAAAGTCGTTGATCAATTTGGCCGCCGCCCGTGGCGCCTTTATCGATCAGTCGCAATCGCTCAACTTATTCATCGAGTCCCCCTCGATCGGGATTCTGTCATCGATGTACATGTACGCTTGGAAGATGGGTTGCAAAACCACTTACTACCTCCGTTCACGTCCCGCGACCCGCATTTCGAAAGTGACGACGACGTCCAGCTCCTCGGTCAAAGCCGAAGAGCCCGCAGCGCCCAAGAAAACTTTTACGGAACAAGAAGCACTCGCGTGCTCGCTTGAAAATCCGGAAGTTTGCGAAGCCTGCACTTAAGTCTTTATTAAGTCGCGTGGGCTATCGCGGGCCTCCTTGCGGTCCCACGCGTTTTTCGTTTTATTGATCTCTGCTTGTTCACATTACCCCACGATTCCAATGAAGGAACCGTGGCCTTCGAGGAGTTCCCCCACATGATTCTAGATCCCGGTTTTGACCTCACCCTTCGCCCCATGAAATATCCTGAGTTCTTCGACATGTACAAAGATGCGATCAAGAACACGTGGACCGTTGAAGAAGTTGATTTTTCTAACGACATCGTTGATTTGAATAAAAAGTTAACGGCCGCCGAACGTTTTTTGATTAGCCGCTTGGTTGCGTTCTTCGCGACCGGTGATTCGATCGTCGGTAACAACCTCGTGTTGAATTTGTACAAGCACGTCAATTCGCCCGAAGCGCGTCTTTACTTGTCACGCCAGCTCTTCGAAGAAGCTTTGCACGTTCAGTTCTACCTGACCCTGCTCGATAGCTACATCCCCGACATGGCCGAGCGCGAGAAAGCTTTCGCCGCCATTCACAACATCCCCTCGATCCGCAAGAAAGCGGAGTACAGCTTCAAGTGGATGGACTCGATCAACACGCTCGATACCATCAAAACTCTCGAAGACCGCCGCAAGTTCTTGATGAACTTGATTTGCTTCGCCGGCACGATCGAAGGTTTGTTCTTCTTCGGCGCATTCGCTTACGTTTATTTCTTGCGCTCCAAAGGTTTGCTCAACGGTCTTGCGACCGGCACGAACTGGGTTTTCCGTGACGAAAGCGGCCACATCGATTTCGCCTTCAAGGTCATCGAAACCGCCGTTAAAGAAGAACCCGGCCTGATGGACCAACGCATGAAAGACATGGTCATTGTCATGATGAAGGACGCCATCGACTGCGAGATGGCCTTCGCCAACGATATCCTTGAGCACGGCGTGGCGGGCTTAAGCGCGCGCGACATGCGCACGTACCTCGAGTTCATCGCCGATCAACGCTTGGAACGCTTGGGCATCCCGCACCAGTTCGGCCGCAAGAATCCCTTCGACTTCATGGCTCTGCAAGACACCCAAGAGCTCACGAACTTTTTCGAACGTCGTGTCTCCGCTTACCAAGTCGGCGTGACCGGCGCGGTGAGTTTCGACGAGAGCTTCTAAATCCGTACTTGCGCACTGTTTAAATCCTGGGATTTAAGCGGTGCGGTAATTCGCGGTTGAATCATGCGCCGTTCGCAACGATACGTTTGATTTTGGAATCTTCGCTTCGGTAATGTTGGTTTCTAAATCTTCTTCGACCGCCCCATCTTCTCATCACAAAGATTAAGCGTCCTGACAGTGGCCTTCTTCCGCCATCCCGGCGGAAGAAATTGAAATTGAAATCGGATTTATTTTTTAAGTCGGACCGCCGGGATGGCGGTTCGAAAAGCTTTCTCATGGATGGATGGATCGGGCGCTCATGCCAGCTGCTGTTCACGCCCGGTGCATTGAATGGCACCTACTTCTGCTTCTGCTTCTGCTTCTGCTCCTGCTTCTGAAGTTCAGACCAAACTCATCGAACAAAGCTTCTCTAAAATTCAACGCAGCATTTCCTGTCCAGACAGGAAAAGGTGCGTTAATCTTTCTTCTTCATCTCATCGCTTGAGAAAATGTCGCGGTCGTCGACCTTTGCGCCTTCTTGATGTTCATTGATGGTGCGCAAAGCTTCTTTGCCGGTGATGCCGACCCACTCCGGGAAAAAGATCATCAAAACGATGTAGCCGCCAAAGCCCACGAAAAGAAGAAATAAAACGATCCCAATCATCCACGCATTATCCACTATCTCTTCCCTTTCTTTTTCTTACGCGCCGTCGACGGTGCGGGAGCACCGGCGGGCGCTAATTCCAGGCCTTCGCCCGAGAGCCAGCCACCAAGTTTGGGCGCCGGGCGCATGAGAGCCCAAATGAGAAATACAATACCTACCGCCAGCATTCCAATCGAAATCCACTGCCCGCGGGTCAAACCCCACAGTTGAAATCCGATCTGCGCGTCGGGCATGCGGAACTGTTCGCCGAAGATACGGGCCAAGCAATAAAGCGAGCCGAACGAAGCCGCGATCACGCCGGGTTTTTGCGGACGGCGCCAGATGATGAGCAATACGATAAAAACCAAAAGACCTTCAACCAAAGCTTGAATCAACTGCGAGGGGTAGCGCGCGGTTAATGCCTGAGCGAGCGCGTCGGTTACTGGGCCGTTCTTCTCTTGCGTGGCTTTGATCATCGCCTCGATGCCTTCTTGCACGCGCAGGCGTGATCCCAGATCGCGCGCGTAATTGTCGACCCAAGTTTGCCAAGAGCTCGCGTTGACTTGAATGACCTCGCCCGCCGAAGTTTTGAATTCTCGCAAGGCTTCGGCCGCGCCCTTTAAAGAAGAAAGCTTCGAACTGTCCTTCGCGGCCCAAAGACCCATCTCCTGCGGAAATTTAACCGCCCAACTTAAACCTTCCGGCGCGGGACGGCCGAACAATTCGCCGTTTACAAAATTGGCCAACCTCCCGAAGAAAAAACCGAGCGCCGAGCCGAAAACCGTCAAATCAAGGCAATGCAGCCAAGTCATTTTGTTGTAACGTCCGTAAAGGTAGCAGACCAACATCACACCGAGGATACCCCCGTGCGAGGCCATGCCGCCTTCGTTCACCTTCAGCACGCTCCAGAAAGGAAAGCTGCCGTCGAACGACCACAACAAATCCGGCGCGTAGAATAAGCAGTAACCGACCCTGCCCCCACCGAGCACGCCGATCGCGCAGTAGGTAGTGAAGTCGGCAATTTGATCGACGCGGAATTGCGTGCGGCCCGCGCGGGTCATCCACAACACGGCGAAGTAACCGGTCACGAGACCCGCGAGGTAGGCTAAGCCGTACCAACGGATACCGAAAGTTTCAGTGAACTGAATCGCGAACGGACTTAAATTGTGAACCCATGTCATAATTCAAACTGACACGTGCCCCATGGGCCGTCAAAAGGACTCATTTTTGACACAGATTGGCTTTTTGATCGTGAGAGGATTGATTACGTTCAGTGCATGCCCGCGCTCATCCTCGCCAGCCAGTCGCCCTACCGCCGCCAACAGCTCGAAAATTTTGGTTTGAAATTCACCGCGCATAAGCCCGCCGTCGATGAAGAAAAATTAAAAACCGAAGGCCCAAAAGATCTGACGGAGCTGACCCGCTTTCTCGCCGTAAAGAAAGCCGAAAGCCTCCGCGCCGAATTTCCGAATGGCGTGATCTTGGGATCGGACCAGCTCGCCGATCTGGGTGGACAACGTTTAGACAAGCCCGGATCGCACAAGAATGCATTCGCGCAGCTGAAACAAATGTCGGGCCGCGAACACCGTTTGATCACTTCGCTCGCGATGATATTCGAAGACCGTACCGAACTATTCACCGACGTGACGGTGATCAGGTTGAAAGCTTTGAGCGACGAACACATCGAAGCTTACCTGCAAAAAGACAAGCCCTACGACTGCGCCGGATCTTACAAGATTGAACGTGCCGGAATGAGTCTGGTCGAGTCCATAAAATCCGAAGATCCCAGCGCCATTCAAGGTCTGCCGATGTTGAGTTTGATGCGGGGCTTGGAAAAGTATAAAATCGCCGTATCTGACTTCTGGGAGTAGCCATGAAAATCACCGAACGTCCCCGCCGCCTCCGCCGCAACGCCTCGATCCGCGATCTCGTGCAAGAGAATCACTTAAGCGCCGGCGATCTCGTGTGGCCGATGTTTCTAAAAGAAGGCAGCAAACTGCGTGAGCCAATTGCGTCGCTTCCCGGCTGTTCGCGTTTGTCGATCGATACTTGCATCGAAGACGTGCGCAAGTTAGTCGACCTCGGCTTGAAGGCGGTCGAGATATTTCCCGGCATCGAAGAGAAGCTTAAGAACGACACCGCCGTCGAAGCGTTGAATCCCAAAGGTTTGGTGCCGCAAGCGTTGCGCGCGCTTCGCAAAGCCTTCCCGCAATTGGTTTTGATTACCGACATCGCGCTTGATCCTTATTCGAGCGACGGCCACGACGGCATCGTACGTGACGGCGAGATCATTAACGATGAGACGGTCGCGGTCCTGGTTAAGCAAGCGCAACTGCACGCCGGTTGCGGCGCCGATTTCGTAGCCCCCTCGGATATGATGGACGGTCGCATCGGCCAGATCCGTAAAGGTTTGGATGAGAAGTCATTCACCCAAACCGGAATCATCGCTTACACGGCTAAGTACGCATCAGGCTTTTACGGTCCCTTCCGCGACGCTCTCGAAAGCGCGCCCAAGTTCGGCGACAAAAAGACCTACCAGATGAACCCGATGAACTCGCGCGAAGCTCTGCGCGAAGCCAAACTCGATCAAGCGGAAGGCGCCGATATCCTGCTAGTTAAACCCGCGCTCGCCTACCTCGACATCATTTTCATGATTAAACAAAAAACGTATTTACCGATGGCGGCCTACAACGTCAGCGGCGAGTACGCGATGGTGAAAGCCGGCGCGGCTGCGGGTTGGCTCAACGAGCAGACGGCCGTCATGGAAATCCTCGGTTCAATCAAACGCGCGGGCGCCGATATGATCTTCACGTACCACACGCCCGACGTTCTGAAGTGGCTGCGTTAACGCACTTTTTCCTGTCTGGAAAGGAAATGCTGCGTTGAAATTGCCTTCCGGCTGCTTCGACTTCAAAAATTAAAATTCAAGAATTTTTCAATTTCTTCCGCCGGGATGGCGGAAGAAGGCCACTGTCAGGATGCTCAATTTGCGTGAATAGCAGATGAGGCTATTGAAGCCTTGCGCACCGCTTAAATCCCAGGATTTAAACAGTGCGATAGAAGAAAGAACGCTGACCTGCGGTTCGCAATACTGAAACCAACCACTGACCTGCGGCCGCAACATAAAATAGCCGCAGACTTGCGCTCGCAATATCAAGCGGCTTTGATCAAACGCGCGACGACGACTTCTTCTTTCGCTTGTTCCGCTTCGGTCTTCTTCATGAAAGGCAGGTACTCGAGAAACGCCTTCGCCAAGCGCTCGTCGAATTGTTTGCCGGAATAGGCTTTGATCTCGGCGATCGCTTTCTCTTCGGGCAAAGCATTGCGGTACGGGCGGGCGTTTGTCATGGCATCGTAGCTATCGACGATGGCGATCAAACGCGCGAAGATGGGGATCTGATCGCCGCTCATCATGTTGGGGTAGCCGCCGCCGTCGATTTTTTCGTGGTGATAGCGAATCCCGGGCATAAGAAAGCGGAAGAACGGAACGTGATCCAAGTGTTGAATCATCTCGGCGCTCAACGTCGGATGTGATTTCATGACTTCGATCTCGGCCGAATCTAAACGCCCCGGCTTGACCAAAATTTCGGTCGGGATTTGCGCCTTGCCGATGTCATGGAACAAACCGGAGTACTCGAGAATAGCTTGTTCAAATTCGTTCAGTCCGATGGCTTTGGCGAGGGCGCGTGATCCGCGGCCGACCCGGCAGCAGTGATCAAACGTAAACGGATCTTTGGCCTTCACTTCTTCTAGAAGTTCACGTGCCGTTTCTAAAGACCATTCCGGAATATCGTCCCAAGCCAAAGTCTACCTCGCGAGCAAGAGTGCAACGGGACGTAAAGCTTACGCCCCGCAAATAGATTACGGAGACGTCACCTTACGTCCCGCAACAATGATTTATCGGCCCATGACGAGCCGGTCTTGATCATTTACGAGGTAAAATCCCGGATTGAGACGCCGTTTAAGCGAGATAAGGCTTCAAGTACTCGCCGGTGATGCTTTGCTTGTTCCGCGCCACGGTTTCGGGTGGTCCGGCCGCGACGATGTAGCCACCGCCCGTCCCGCCTTCGGGACCAAGGTCGATCACGTGGTCGGCCGTTTTGATCACGTCGAGGTGATGCTCGATCACCAAAACGGTGTTGCCGTGGGTCGCGAGTTCTTGCAGTAGATCGATCAGCTTGCTGACGTCTTCGAAATGCAAACCGGTTGTCGGTTCATCGAGAATGTAAAGCGTTTTGCCGGTATCGCGTTTCGACAGTTCACGCGACAACTTCACCCGCTGCGCTTCACCGCCCGACAAGGTCGTCGAACTTTGCCCGAGGCTAATGTAATCCAAGCCTACGCGATGAAGCGTATCGAGCTTGCGCGCGATGTGCCGGTTGTTCTTAAAAAACTCGAGCGCCTCTTCGACGGTCATCTCAAGAACGTCGGCGATCGACTTTTCTTTAAACTTTACGTTAAGCAATTCGCGATTGTAGCGGCGCCCTTGGCAAACTTCGCATTTCACAAAAACGTCGGAGAGAAAGTGCATTTCGACCCGCACCTGCCCGCCCCCGCGGCACGTTTCGCAGCGGCCACCTTTGACGTTGAAACTGAAGTGGCCCGGTTTAAAGCCGCGCACTTTCGCTTCGGGCAAAGCCGAGTAAAGATCGCGGATCATCGGGAACAAACCGACGTAAGTCGCCGGTACCGAGCGCGGCGTGCGCCCGATCGGCTTTTGGTTGATCTCGATGATCTTGTCGATATTTTCGGTGCCGCTGATTTTTTTGAACGGTGCCGGCTGCAAAGACGAGTCGTTAAATTCGCGCGCGAGATGACGATAAAGAGTATCGATAATCAAAGTTGATTTACCCGAACCCGAAACACCCGTGACGGCGGTCAAAGTGCCGAGCGGGATTTCGAGCGTGACGTCGTGCAGGTTATTGCCCGTCGCGCCTTCGAGCTTAATGAATTTACCCGTGCCCGGACGGCGTTCTTTGGGAACGGCGATCTTTTTCTTGCCCGACAAATATTGCCCGGTGAGCGAATTGTCGTCGTGGATCATGTTTTGCGGATGCCCCTGCGCCATCACGCTGCCGCCGAGACGGCCCGCACGCGGGCCCATGTCGATCAAATGATCGGCCAGTCGAATCGTTTCCTCATCGTGTTCGACCATGAGAACGGTATTGCCGCGGTCGCGAATCTCTTGAATCATTTCGAGCAAACGGTGGTGATCCCGCGGGTGCAAACCGATCGAAGGTTCATCGAGCACGTACAAAATTCCGACGAGGCCCGACCCGACTTGCGTCGCCAGCCGGATACGCTGCGCTTCACCACCGGAGAGCGTTCGCGTGGGCCGTGACAAACTTAAATACCCGGCGCCGACGCGCTCGAGGTAGGTCATGCGGCTCGAAATCTGCTGCAAGATTTTTTCACCGATCATTTGTTGTTTGGGGCCGAGATTCAAACTCGACATCCATTTCAGAAAATCGGAGGCCGCCATATTCGACAAATCGGTGATGTTTTGCCCCTGCATCAAAACATTGCGCGCGTCTTCGTTCAGACGCGAACCTTTGCAGTCGGGGCAAACGCGAATTTTATATTCGTCGACGCCGTCTTCTTCATCTTCGTCATCAGCGTCGGCCTGAACTTTTTTGTTCTTATAATAATACTTTGTCGTGGTGAGATTGCGCCGGCCTTCGCCGGGCCCGGCGTAAGCGGAAACTTCGGCCTGCACTTCCTGAAAATCGAGAGTGCCGAGTCCGTTGCAAGTCACGCACGCACCGCGCGGGTTATTGAAGCTGAACAAACGCGGCTCAAGATCGGGCACGGTGTGACCGCACTCGGGGCAGCTGCGGTGAATCGAGAAGGTCTCGATCTTACCGGCGTCTTTACCGGTATCCGAGTTTTCGATCTTCACCAAACCTTGCGCGAGGCTGAGCGCGAGATTAACGCTTTCTTTCAACCGACCGCCGAACTTGGGATCAACGACCAAACGGTCGATCATCAAGTCGATGTCGTGAGATTTATTTTTTGATAACTTCGTGGCCTTTTCAAGATCTACCCAAGTGCCGTCGACGCGCGCGCGGGTGAAACCTTTCTTCATCCATTTCTGGAATTCGGCCATGAACTCGCCTTTTTTACCGCGGGCGACCGGAGATAAAACCATGTACTTGGTGCCGGGCTTCATTCCCGAGACCATGTCGATAATTTCTTGCGGCGTTTGCGACTCGAGCGGCACGTGGTGATTCGGGCAATGCGGCACGCCGACGCGCGCGTAGAGCAGACGTAAGTAATCGTAAACTTCCGTCACCGTACCGACCGTCGAGCGCGGATTGGTCGAAATCGATTTTTGATCGATCGCAATCGCCGGCGACAAACCTTCGATCGAATCGACATCGGGCTTTTTAAGTTGCAGCAAAAATTGGCGCGCGTACGTGCTCAAAGATTCGACGAAGCGGCGTTGGCCTTCGGCAAAGATGGTGTCGAACGCGAGCGAAGATTTACCCGAACCGCTTAAGCCCGTGATCACGGTGATGCGGTCGCGCGGGATGAAAATATCGATGTTCTTTAAGTTGTGTTCGCGGGCGCCACGAACCGTAATCCCCTCGATGGGATTACGTTTGATCATAACCGGCTTGGGTGGCGCATCCCCCGCCTTAGCCGGGATAACTTTCTTCTTCTTAGATGATTTGCGTTCGGTCTGAACACTCGACAATGCTTACTCCGTCTGACAGCGTGGACATATCCCGTACAGCTCAAGAACGTGATGGGTTAGGCGGAAATTATGCTCCTTCGCCACCATCTCTTGCAAGGTCTCGATTTGCGGACTTTCAAACTCCACGATTTGGGAGCACTGAACACACGTTAAATGATCATGATGTCGACGGGGCGTTAACTCATACCTGGCGGGCAAGCCACCCATGCGCACTTCGGTGACCATGCTTTGCTCGGCCATCTTGCGCAAAAATCTATAAACGGTGGCGAAGCCGATCTCGGGATATTTCGCGTTCACCATTTCGAACACTTCTTGCGCGGTCACGTGGGCCCGGCCGGCCGACAACGATTCTAAAATTGCCATTCGCTGCTGAGTGACCTTCAAACCCATCTGCCGGATCATGCGCTTGAACGCCGAAGGATCGACGGGTTCGCGGCGAATCAGTTTTTCGGGTTCGACGGGGTTGCGGCCCTTGGTCAGAATCGGTGCGGTCGTAGTGATTTCCATCTTCATCTCCGGAAGTAGACGGCAGACTACGAGTAACTGATAACGATTGTCAATTCAGTTTCAAGTTACCGGCAAATTCGCCAGGCCAAGCTTGAGGAGGTTCTGGGGCTGCAACTTCCCGCGATAAAACGAAAGCAGCCACGCCGGAAGCGCCGATCCACTCGCTGGAGTTTTCGGCCCGCGTGTCCAACCGAGCCGGGCGAAGGCGTCGTTGGCCAAGGCCGTGAGCGCACCGTCGTCGGCGAGCCCCTCTTCTACCGCGGCGATGATTTCGTTGGCCTTCGTTCGAGGAACCTTTAGAACTTTGCGCGCCGTCAGCGAAGCCCGGGATGCATTGACCGCCTCGAGACCTAGGAAAAGTGACCATGCACAAAAACGGCGGAACTCGAGCTGCCCGGCCGGCAACGACAGTAAAAACTCAAAGGCTTGAACCGCGTTGCTTTCGGCGCTCGCTTCAACTTCCGGGCGTGAGGGCAATAAGTGGCGGCCCGCCGTTTCGTCGGTGACCTGATCTTTCAGAAGATTCACTTTCTGTAAGAACAAACCGAAGTGGTGCGCGCGTAGCACGCTTGCTTGATCCACGGGAAACAACGGATCAACTTTCGCGAGGAGTTTGGCCAAAAGCTCGCCCACGAGGCCCGCTACAAAAAAACAATATTGATTTACTTCATTTAAGCTGCGAAGGCGAAGGGTGCCGGGCTCATTCACCTCGGCAAAGTGTTGCATTCCCATCGACATACTATTGACCAACTCGGTCACCAGCTCGCGAACTTCGGGAGGAAGCTTATGTAAATCGCGCAAGATAACCGCCGCGTCGTCGAGCAGCGCGCGTTCGTGAGAGTTGATGTCCATCGAGAACATGGCCGACCAACCCTGAAGGGCATCGCAACGCTCAACGTGCAGCAACGCTTGATCGAACAACGCGAACGCTCTTTTTTGTTCCGGTTTTGAAAGCCAGGGAGAATCTTCGACGGTATCGAGAATGCGGCATAACAGGTAACTTAGGCCCACCCACGAGCGCAGCGGATCGGGCAATTGCCTTATACAGAACGCAAAGCTGCGGCTGACTCTGTCCAAGTGGGTTTGGTAAAATTCGGCATCCTTCAACATCAGTACGAAGATGAAGGAGGCGCGGCGTAAGGTCAAATCGGATTTTAGTTACCGAGCAAACCTTTAAGCGTCTTCTTCAGCTCTTTCTCGAGCTTTTGTTTTCCGTCGGCCTTCACCTTGTCGATCAGTTTTTTACCCTCGCACTCGGCGGTCTTTACGGCGAGCTTACCGATGACGTCACTTAACAAACTGAAGCCAGGCTGCATGAGATTGCCTTTGATCGCCACGGGTACGACCATTCTCCCCTTCGCATCGGAATTGCCTTCGAGGGCACAACCTTTGACCGGCGGATCGTTCCAAAAGAAAGTGCCCGCAAAGTCACCTTCCATGGAGGCAAGAATGACCTTACCTTTCATCTGAATTTCGCTGTTGTCGAGATCTACGCCTTCGAAGTTTGCGAGGTCGACGACCCCGCCGTGCAAATCGAACTGAGCTTTGGCGCGCCCGCGAAGAGGATCTACCTTCATAGGTTTCAAATTCAGCTGCGGCACCTTCGCGAGCTGGGCGTTGACTAACTCCCCGACCTTAACCGAATTAAAAACAACCGGCTGGGCGTTGACGTCACCACGCACACGAAGCTGATTCATGAAGTCGGGCTGCTGAGGCATAACGGTTGAGAATTCCGCCACACCCGCCGTCCGCCCGGTCGCGAAGCCTTTGTATTCCGGTTTTGCGAACGCGATCGCATCTTCGATCACAAGATTAACCCAGTTGAGGTTGCCCAAAATTTTCGGCTTAGGCACGAGCATGGGTACCGTCAAATCTTTAAGCTGAACACTGCCCCCGAAAACCTGGCCGACGTTCACCGCGCCGGTGAATTTGCCGCCGCCGTAGAGGCCGTTGACGTCTATGCCCTTTGCAACGAGCGCGTCTTTCGTGAACTGGTCGACCCGCACCTTCACGTTCACGCGAGCGGACCGGGTCAGCGCTCCGTCGGGCAAGAACGAATCGCTGACCACGCTGCCGATAGGTGCGGGGGTAGGCGAAGCCGGCGCGGCCGCCGGCGCAGAAATCATTTTGTATTCGGGAATCTTCACGTCGACGCTCCCGTTCGCGGCCACGGCCCAATCGTTCCACGGCTTGGTCGCCTCGACCTTCCCGCGCAATTGAAAGCGGCCGCTTGCCGCACCTTTAGGAATGGTGTCGCGCAATGACGGCATCGCGATTCTTAATTCGGAAAGCGAAAGTGGATTTGCTTCTATATTGAGATCGACCACCGGCTGGGCTGCCAAGTCCACTTTACCTTTAAGCACTAGGTTGCCGACGAAACTCGTCAAATTCATTTCGTCGATGAGTACGGAATTGCCCGAGTTGCGCACACCGAAACGTACTTTAAATATTCCCTTTTCTTCTTTTCTCAACGGACCGGCGACGAGCGCCGCGGCGCTTAGATCGGCGAATCCCCGTCCTTCGGCGGACTTGATCTGACCATCCGCAAATTCACCCTTGCCTTGCACATCGGCCGACACCGGCCCTCGAATCTTAGCTAATCCTTCGCGTTCGAAATTTAGAACGCCCGAGAATCTTTTGAGGCCCAGCGAATCGACTAAGATACGTGCTTTCATCGGCTCACCTAGCGGACCGTGAATAGAGCCGGCGGCGCCGAGCTCACCCTGCACGGGCGATGCACGCAAAGGGAGCAAAAGCTTTTCGCTACCGGCGAGGTTAGCGGGCGTTAAAACGAACTGCAGATCACCGGGGTACGGCGCTTTGAGGTCGACGCTGCCGCTCACTTTTCCGGCGAAATTCCAGAATTCAAAGAGCAACTCTTGCAAGTTTAGCTTTTGCGGATCACCGCCCGCGAGGACCGAAACTTTCATCGGCACGCCGGCAGGCTTGTTTAACATTTCATCGTAAAGCACCGCGGCCTTCGTGAAATCGGCCGCTGCTTTCAGATTAGGCAGCCCGGGCCGATCGTTCGCGTAAGTAAATTTGCCTTCGGCGTCGAGTTGGAAAGGGCCGCTCACCGAGAGCTTGTCCTGCTTTAAGGCGACGTCCGCGCCGACGTTCTTGGCCAGAAAGCTGCCGTCGGCCGTCCACGTTTTATCAGGCCCATCTTTATTCACTTCAGCTTTAAGTTGTACTTCGCCACGCCAATTTTTAGCGGGCACGTTCGCCATCGGCGGCTGCGGAAGTTGCGCGAGATCCTTCGCGGAAATCTCAATCACCCAGCGATGGCGGCCTTCGTCGAGTAAACTTGTGCCTTGAACGGCCGAATTCAATCCGCCGAGACTTAACGTGAGATCCGAGGTTTTCACCGCTTGCTCGCTAAACGTCAGCTTGTCTGTGTCGACTTGCAGCGGAAGATCGACCGGCAAAAGTTTTACTTTAAGGGCTGCGCTAAGGTGCACGGAAGCCGGCGTTTTCATCAAGAGCTTTTGCTCGAACCGCATGTTGATTTTTTTAAGGTCGGCGTAGTCGCTTTTTATTTCGCCGTCGATCGTTTGAATCTTCAACGAAAGCTGAACCGGTTTGCCTTTGGCACCGCCGTTCCCCGCGGACGTGGCGCTCGGGGGCGGATTTTTCGGGGGCGGTTTAAGAATAATCTGCGGCTGATTCAAACTCAACGATACGGCGTAGGGCGCGCGGACTTTTAAAATCTCGGCTTCTAAATTTTGCCATTGCACATTTGCCGCGGGCAAATCGACGACGCTAGGTCCGATACGCAGAAGTGGAGGCCAGCGATAAAGTAGATTCATCGGGCCGAGGTGCACGCTAGCGTCGGGCCCCATGGCCGCGCGAACTTCTTTTTCCACGTAATCGTGAAAGAGCCCCGCGTTGAACGCGGCAAGCAGACCAACGGCGGTGAGAAGAACCAGAACGGGAATGATAAACAATGCGCGCTTAAGATTTTTCAACCAGATTTCCTCGGCTAGGCCCAGTATAGAAGTATCGACGCGAAGATATCACCGACTCTCGTCTGAGATTGATCAATTATGCATCGCATTTAAAAGGCAGACCTTTCGATTAGTCACTGACCCACCCGCACTCTTCTTGATATAAATAAGGGGTTGCCTAATTCAAATGGAGTGCACGATTGGAACGTATCAGTTCGCTTAACCGTTCAAATTTAGAATTCATCGAAAACCTTTACCAAACGTTTCTCGAAAATCCCGACGCGTTAGAACCGCAGTGGAAGCTCTTCTTCGAGGGTGTCGAATTCGCGCAGAAGATGCCGGGACAAAGCACCTTCTCCGAGAAAGAGCTCGGCGTTTACAATCTGATCGAGCACTATCGCGACTACGGCCATCTCAAAGCCAAACTCGATCCCCTAGACCTTAATCCACCTCATGGTGAAAGTTTTGAACTCGCCCGTTACGGACTCAGCCAAGCCGACCTCGACCATTCGTTTTCGGTCGGCAACTTGTTGGGCATGGGCGGCGGCGGTAAACTTCGCGACATCATTGCCTTTCTTGAAAACGCCTACTGCCAGACCCTCACGACCCAAGTGGCCGAGTGCGTGCCCACGGTGCGCGATTGGTTCCGCAAAGAATTTGAAAAAAGTCCCGCTCCGCTTAATCTTTCGAAAGACGATCGCCGCGAGATCTTCAAACAGCTTGCGCGCACCGAGAGTCTCGAAAAATTCATCCACACCCGCTACGTGGGCACGAAGCGCTTTTCCATCGAGGGCGGCGACGCTTTGATCCCCATGCTTGAACGCGGCGTTTCGAAAGGTACCGCCTTAGGCTTAGAAGAAATCGTCGTCGGCATGGCTCACCGCGGGCGCATCAACGTTTTGGCCAACTTCATGGACAAAGGCTTGCCGATTATCTTTTCGGAGTTTGACGGAACCGCCTTTGAAAACACCGACTACGACGGTGACGTGAAGTACCACATGGGTTTTTCGACCGACCGGCAAACGACGAACGGTCCCTGCCACATTTCGCTCGCGTTCAACCCTTCGCACTTGGAAGTCGTTAACCCCGTCGTCATGGGGATGGCGCGCGCGAAACAACGCCGCCGCCTCGACACCAAAGAACGCAAAAAAGTTTTGCCGATCCTGATCCACGGGGACGCGGCCTTCGTCGGCCAGGGCGTCGTAGCCGAAACCTTACAGATGTCGAAGCTCCCCGGCTACACCGTCGGCGGCACGATCCACATTATCGTAAATAACCAAGTCGGGTTTACGACTTCACCCAAAGATGCACGCTCGACGACTTACTCGTCCGACGTCGCGAAAACCATCAAGGCACCCGTTCTGTTGGTTAACGGTGACGACGCCGAAGCTTGCGTTCGCGCCATGGACATCGCGTTGCGCTTCCGCCAAGAATTCGGCGAGGACATCGTGATCGATCAAATCTGCTATCGCCGTTACGGTCACAACGAAGGCGACGAACCCGCGTTCACTCAGCCGGTTATGTACGATCACATCAAAGCGCATCCGACGCTCATGAAAATTTATCTTGAGCAGCTCGCCGCGAACGGCACCATGACCAAAGAAGAAGGCGAAGCTTTCTACGAAGAAAAAATCCAGAACTTGCAAAATGCTTTGGACAACACCCGCAAGAACCGCCCGGTCGTCAAACCCAATGCGTTCGCCGGTCAGTGGGAAGGTTTTCGCCGCGGTAAACTCGAGGACTTCGACAAAAGCGTCGACACCAAAGTTCCGATGAAGACCTTAGAGAAAGTGGCCAACGTACTCACCACCGAGCCCAAAGACTTTCATCTGCACCCCAAGTTGAGCAAACTGCTGCAGGCGCGCAAAGACATGGTGACCAAAGGTTCGCTCGACTGGGCGATGGGCGAATTGCTCAGCTACGGTTCACTATGCGTTGAAGGCACCCCCGTCCGCGTTAGCGGTCAAGATTGTAAACGCGGCACGTTTACCCATCGTCAAGCCGTGTATTTCGATACGACGGACGATTCCGAGTACACGCCCCTATCCACGTTGAATCCCGACAAAGGTGAGTTTGTTATTTATAACTCGCTTCTTTCCGAGATGGCCTGCGTCGGCTTTGAATACGGAAACTCGTGTTCGGACCCCACTTACCTTACCATTTGGGAAGCGCAGTTCGGAGATTTCGCCAACGGCGCACAGATCGTGATCGATCAATTCTTAAGCTCAGGCGAAGAAAAGTGGATGCGCGGTACCGGTTTAGTGTTGCTGTTACCCCACGGCTACGAAGGTCAAGGACCCGAGCACTCCTCGGCCAGACTCGAACGCTTCCTTCAATTGTGCGCGCAAGCGAACATGCAGGTCTGCAATCTTTCGACGCCCGCTAACTTATTCCACGCCATGCGCCGCCAAGTGAAACGCGACTTCCGCAAACCGTTGATTATCATGTCGCCCAAATCTTTGCTTCGCCACCCAAAGGTTGTTTCCACTTGGAAAGACTTCACCGACGGCGTTTTCCAAGAAGTCATCGGCGATCCCAAAGTGCAGAACATGAAGGATGTCGAGACGCTCGTCTTGTGTTCCGGCAAACTCTACTACGATCTCGACGCCGCCCGCGAGCCTAGCGTGAACAAAGAAGGCGGCAAAGAAGCCGCTAAGTACAAGAATACCGAACACATCGCGCTCGTGCGCATCGAGCAATTTTACCCCTTCCCGCGTGTGCAATTGACGCCTTTCCTCAGCGGCATGCCTAAGCTCAAAAAAGTAATTTGGGCGCAAGAAGAGCCGCGCAACATGGGGGCTTACTCGAATATGTTGCCGCGACTTGAAGATTTACTTTCGGAAGTCGGCAAAAAGAATTTGCGCGTCGAATACATCGGACGAACCGAACGGGCCAGCCCCGCGGTTGGTTCACCCTATCAACATCAAAAAGAACAAGCCGCGATCATCGACGCGGTTTTTAAGAGCTAGGAGCACAACGTGGCGAAGACACAAATTAAAGTTCCGACGGTCGGCGAGTCCATCACCGAAGGCACGATTGCCAACTGGACAAAAAAAGCCGGAGACTTCGTTAAGCAAGGCGAAGTGATCATGGTTCTAGAAACCGATAAGGCGAGCGTAGAAGTCGTCGCCGAATCGGCCGGCACGCTCAGCATGAAAGCGAAAGCCGGTGACGTCGTGCAGATCGGCTCGGTCATCGGTGAAATCGACACCGACGGCAAAGCGGCCGCCGCGCCTGCCGCCGAGGCCGCGCCCGCTCCCGCCGCCGCTAAAGCTTCGGCGGGCGAGCCCGCGAAATCTGCAGCTCCTGCGGGCGAGCCCGCCAAAGCCGCGACGACGGCAGGCGGACTTTCGCGCACGAACACGATGAGCCCGGCCGTTCGCCGCATCGTTAGCGAAAATAATTTGAATCCTGAAAATATCAGCGGCTCGGGCCGCGGCGGCCGCTTAACGAAAAGCGACGCCATGAATGCCGATGCCGGTGGTGGCGCTTCCGCCTCTGCCTCGCCTACACCCGCTCCCGCCGCTCAAGCCCCGGCCGGCGCGAGCATCTCGCCCGCCCCGTTCAAAGCGCCGGCCGCGAAAACGGGGATGAGCGAAGAGATCACCCGCGAACCGATGACGACCATTCGCAAGCGCATTGCGCAAAGACTGGTCGAAGCGCAATCGACCGCGGCGATCCTTACCACCTTCAACGAAATCGACATGACCGAAGTCATGGCTTTGCGGACGAAGTACAAAGAGAAGTTCGAGAAGAAGTTCGGCATCGGCCTTGGTTTCATGGGCTTCTTCGTCAAAGCCGTGGTCGAAGCGTTGCGCGCTTACCCGAAAGTGAACGCGTTCATCGACGGCAGCGATATCGTTTATCACAACTACAACAACATCGGCGTTGCCGTCGGTACCGAGAAGGGCCTCATGGTCCCCGTCTTGAAACACGCCGAGCATATGTCTTTGGCCGAAATCGAAATGACGATCAAAAACTACGCGCAGAAAGCCCGCGACGGAAAAATTTCGATCGACGACTTGAGCGGCGGTACGTTCACGATCTCGAACGGCGGGACCTACGGTTCACTTATGTCGACGCCGATCTTGAATCCCCCGCAAAGCGGAATTTTAGGCATGCACAAAATCGAAGAACGCCCCATCGCCGTCAAAGGCCAAGTGGTGATTCGCCCGATGATGTACGTCGCCCTTTCTTACGATCACCGCATCGTCGACGGCGGCGAAAGCGTCAGCTTCCTCGTTCGCGTAAAAGACTGCATCGAAGACCCTTCGCGCTTACTCCTGGAGATATAAATGGCCAAAGACAATGCTGCGCCTTCGGAAACTTTTGACTTCATCGTGATCGGCGCCGGCCCCGGCGGCTACACGGGCGCGATCCGCGCTTCGCAGCTCGGGCTTAAGACGGCGATCATCGAGAAGGACAAAACGCTCGGTGGAACGTGTCTCAACGTAGGCTGCATTCCCTCGAAAGCGTTGCTCGATTCCAGCGAACACTTCGCGATGGCAAATCACGATTTCAAAACTCACGGTATCGACGTGAGCGGCGTAAAATTGAATTTGCCCGCGATGATGGCGCGCAAGAGCAAGATCGTTAGCGATCTTACCGGCGGCGTCGCCTTCCTGATGAAGAAAAATAAGATCGCGCACTACAACGGCAAAGGGAAATTGCTTTCACCTACCCAAGTCGAAGTCACGATGGCCGACGGCTCGAAGCAAGTACTTGAGGCCAAGAACATCATGCTCGCCACCGGCAGCGTGGTAAACGAACTTCCTTCCGTCCCCTACGACGGCAAACGCATCATCTCGTCGACCGAAGCCTTGTCGCTGCCCGAAGTGCCCAAGCACTTGTTGGTGGTCGGCGGCGGCGTCATCGGGCTCGAGCTTGGTTCGGTGTGGCTACGCCTCGGCGCGAAGGTCACCGTTCTAGAATACGCGGATCGTTTGGTTTCGAACATGGATTCGCAAATGACCAAACGCATGGAATCGGTCCTCGCCAAGCAAGGCATGGAGTTCATGTTCCAAGTCAAAGTCACCGGTTCGAAATCTTCGAAGTACGCCGTGCAGCTGACTTACGAAGACATGAAAGACAATAACGCCGCTAAACAAATCGAAGGTGACGTCGTGCTGGTCGCGACCGGCCGCCGACCTTACTCCGACGGCCTTGGCTTAGAAGAGCTCGGCATCGAAAAAGACAAACGCGGCTTCGTCATGGTGAATGAACATTTGCAAACCAAACATCCGAACGTCTTCGCGATCGGCGACCTTGTTCCCGGCTGGATGCTCGCGCACAAAGCCGAAGAAGAAGGCGTGGCCGTGGCCGAATTCATCGGCACCGGCGTCGGTCACGTGAATTACGAGACCGTGCCCGGCGTGGTCTACACCTGGCCCGAACTGGCTTCGGTCGGCGCTACGGAAGAAGAATTGAAAGCCAAGGGCGTTGCGTACAAAGCCGGCTCGTTCAACTTCGCGGCCAACGCGCGCGCGAAGGCGATCGGTACGACCGACGGCATGGTTAAGGTCTTGGCCGATGCCTCCACCGATCGTTTGCTGGGGGTGCACATCCTCGGTCCCCGCGCTTCCGATATGATCGCCGAAGCGGTCGTCGCGATGGAATTCGGCGGTTCGAGCGAAGACTTGGCCCGCTCTTTCCACGCGCATCCGACCCTAAGCGAAGTCATGCGCGAAGCCGCGCTCGCCGTCGACAAGCGCGCCCGTCAGAGCTAATCCACCCGCGCCGGCGCGGGTAAATTCATGTCGCACCATTTCCTTTCCAGACAGGAAATGGTGCGTAATCCGAAACCCGAATTATCGCGCTGTTTAAATTCCAGAAAAGAAGAGATGCGTTAAGAAGGTGAAGCCGGCAACGGTCGCGCTGTATGGCTAGGCTTAGCTGAACGAATCCACTACGCACGTTAAGCCGAACCATCACGCCGAGTTTAGCATTTCTAAGCCGAGCTTTACCGGTTTGGAGAAGCGCCGACCTCATGCTTCGCAAGCGCATTGAAGATGCGTCGCGCTCCCCTCACACTTAGATCAAATTTAAATTATCACCCGAGCGCACGCGGCCCGTGCCCATGTTCGCGTAGTAGTAACCGAAGGTGATGCCGTTTTCTTGTTGGCGGTAGGTGCTCAAAGTCTGAAGCGGTTCTTCACCCATGTCGCCCGTCAACGGGTGCACGGTGGTCAGCTTGCAGCGATTGCAGGCCGAAACGGCTTTGAACTCGAGCGAGCCGACTTTGAAGCCGTTCCAATTGTCTTCGGCGTGCGCCAAGACTTGATCGACCACGATGTTCGGGCGAAAGCGCGCGATCGACATATGGGTCTTCAAACGATCTTCAAGCCCCTTCATCGAACCGGTCGAAATAACCAAAACAGGTTTAGCATCAACGAAGCGAACCGTCCCGTCGGGAAACTCTTCGCTAAACGAACGTTTCGCCGTATCGCTCAAACGTACCAGACGAACTTTTTGACCGACGGCCTCCGACAACCAATCCGACACTTCGCCGCTGACTTCGAAAGCGGGCACTTGATCCTTAAAGATCTGCACCTGGAACTCATCGCCTTCACGCTCTTCAAGCGCGAACTCAGAAGTGCCGAGCTCGGGCGTGGATAACTCGATCTCGATTTCGTCAGCCATGCGCAGGCCGATCTTGGCCAAGTGAGGCATCGTGCGCTGGGTAATCGAGCGATTCTCTTTATCGACCAGCATCCACTGGCGATCTAAACGCGGGCCCATTTTGTCCATGTAAAGTTCGTTGGTACGAAGCCCACGGAAGCTCTTGATCGGATAGAAATACAGATCTTTGATTGTTGCCATGGGCGTGAACCTAGTAGGTCCGCTCCTCCAAGACAACGACTATCCCTTAGTCGTGTTGCACTGGACTGCCGCTCAGGCCACAATAATAAATAGATAGAGGGGGATTTATGTTTTTGCGTCTATGCGTCGTCGTTTCTTTGTTCACTGTTCAAGCGGCCTTGGCCCAGACTCCGGATGATCAGCAGCGGGCGATCGCCCTATCCGGTAGCTTCGAAGGCGAATTGAAAATGAACCAACAAGATATGCCCGCAGGCTGCCAAATTAAAAGCCCCGCGATGAAAGTAGCCTATGCCTGCTCTAAACTTCAGACTGAAAAATCTAACCCTCGCTTCTACGGATCTATCGATGCGGGCGAGAAGGGTTCACCCTCGTCTACGCAAGACGGGGTCAATTACTGTTACAACAGTTTGGTAAACGTTGAGAAGAACGGCGACGTCGTTCGTGTTCAAGTTTTACGTGACGTCGGCAGCAGCGCTAACCGCACGAGCTACACGGTGAAACAAAGCAACTTGAAAGCCGAGGGTGGCGAGTACGTACTGCCGTTAGCGAATCAAAAAGGTCAGTGTTTTGCGAGAGGCGCCGCCAACGCCGGAAATTGCGGAAGCGACGTTGAGATGACCCCGAAGGTCACCTTTGATTCGCAAGGCAACGTTACCCAATCGATGACCGCCGATCGCCGTGCGATTACCGCCGCCCGCCGCAACGGCGCTCAGTTGAACAGCCCCGGTCCCGAGGTCAATAGTGATGAGTCTTCCTCTGCCGTCATCGCTTACGGCCGTCAGCAGCTCGTCGCCCGCGCAAAAGAAAAAATGGCGAATCCCGGCCCCATGCCCGGAAGTAAGGGACTCGGCGGAAACTTGTTCGCCGCCCGCGAGTTGGACGCGTATAAGCTCTGCGATCAAATGGTTATCAATATGGAAAATAGCCTGAAGACAAAAGTGACGAAGGATCCCGAGGAAGAGAAAACCTTGAATTCGTACCGCGCCCAAATCAAAAGCACGAATCCCTACGACAAAGCCGGCGGCAAGGGCGACGGCAGCGGCGTTCGCGAAGGTAAGTGAATTTGAAACGCCGGCACTTCCCGCCGGCTTCTACCTGACCGCTAAGCTCGGGCTGAAGTCCCAGCGAAGGGTCATGACCGTCGAGAAGCTCTCCCTTTTTAAACTTGATTCGAACATGCCCCCGCCCAGCGCGACCGTGAGCGGGCCGTCTTTATAGCGGAGCATCCCGTACGGAAAGCGCGACCACCCACCAAGTTGATCGTTCTCGGAATAGCGAACGATGCCCAGCACGCTCCACTTAGGGTTTAAATTCACGCCCGCGATCCCGAAGTAAACGGTTTGGCTATCGCCGTTGCTTTTGATCAGCACGGCCGAGGTGGGATCGATGAAATCACCGTCCCCGGGATTTTTCTGCGTCCAACGCTCGCGGCGCCAGCGTCCCTGCACGAACACCGGGCCGGCGCCGAGATTTAGTTCGCCCTCTATATATGTACGATAATACCGGCCCACGCATTCGTACTTGCCGCATTCGTGCGCGCTGTACTCGGTGTCGTTCTGGATGGCTTCACCGCCGGCGCGCACGCCCGCGATGGCCAGCGGGAACAATTCGACCGCGGCGTCGAGCGAATTGTAGATCACCGCGGAGGAGCCGTACAATTTCAAGCGCGTGTAGGATGAAAACGGAGAGTTCGCATCGCCACGAAGCAAAACTCCGTAGCCCGCTTCGCCTTCAGCGACGCCCGAAAGCGGGTACGAACGAAAAATTCCTCCGCCGTACGCATCGAAACCGGCAAAAACTTTTTGCGGAGCGATGATCGCGCACGAAAAAATCAGCGCGAAAAAGACAATTGTCGGTCGCACCTTCCGCAAATGGTCACGAGCAACACCCACGCGGAATTTTCTTCGCAAAGCGTACACAAGTTCGTCAGCGACAATTCTAAGTTCGTTTTTTTTGTTCACGGCCACATTGAACTTCAGCCGGTGAATTTTTTCAAACTAATAGACGTAATTCGTCACGCTGAAATTGTAACAAAAACTTTTGAAAGTCTCGCTGGTCCCGAAAACGGGAACATCGCTTGCTCTAGTGATCGAGCGAAGCATGACGCTTCACGAATGAACCAACCCATAACCGCGAAGTCCAGGATGGACTTTTCGGCCCTCCTGCCGCGCTCGCCTTCTTGTGAAAGGGAAGGCGGGCGTTTCTTTAAAACGGGCTGACCCATGGTCGCTCATCAAACAAAAACCACCTAACTTTCATCTGCGACTCACCCGGATCCCAAAGGGAACCCCGGGGAGGCAGTTCCCTTTTTATGAGAGCCGAGAATCGTCACCGCTTTTCCCTTTATTTCACGACGATGGGCACTCGCGGACCTGGTTACGGAGACTTAGCGCCGGTCCCCACATTGCTTTTAGATCGAAACGTAATTGAAGAAATTGAACGCATAAGGAGTTGTGTCATGATGTTGGAATTCGGAGCTTGCCCTCAGTGCAAGCTGGATCTTTCTGCCGAGAGAAAAAATATTAAGCCGTTGGTGTGCAATCACTGCGGTTTCACTTCGTCGAACGATGAGCTCGTGACGAAACAATACGAAAAGCAAATCATCTTTGCGTTTAGCGGATTAGCGATCTTCGTTGTCGCCGCGTTCATCCAGTTGATGAATTGGGATCAACACTCGCTAGGCATTTTGCCGATCACGTTGAAAGAAACGATCGGCATGGCTTCACCTTCGGATTACGAAGCGAAGGCCGCGATGTGCATGGATCTTAAAAAATGGGATTGCGTTGAAGCTTCGTACATCGAAACCGCGAAGAAAGACGTTCAGCTTTCGAAGCGCACCGGCGACTTCCAGATGAAACGTTCGAAGTTCGCGGAAGCCGCGCGTAGCTACTATCCTTTGTTCCAGTCGGGTGTCGCTCAAGATATCGAAGTGAGCTACAGCTATGCTAAAGCCTTGGCCGCAACCGGACAGGTCGACGAAGCCGTTTCGTACTTCGACGCGATCCTAGCCGCACGTCCCGAGACTTTGCAAATCACGGTAGTAAACAATTACGTGAAGCTCCTTATGGAACACCAACGTTTTGACCAAGCAAAAGTTTTGATCTCGAAGATCCGCAAGAACAGCGGTCCTGCCGGCGAGTCGTTCATGGACGACGAGTTGAAAAAGATCAAAGAGCTCGCGAGTCGCGACTAGATAAAAAATCACTTTGTGTTACTCTGATGTGGATTACAGCATCGGAGTAACACAAATGACTCAGGCCCCGAAGCCCTCACCGTACAAAGATAAAACGATCAATTGGACCGGCCTTCTCTTTCTCACTCTGTCACCGATTGCCGCCGTCGTCCTCACCGCACTTCACATCTACCTCGACGGTTTTCAGTGGTCCATCTGGGGGCTGGCGATCGTGTTCTACGTTCTCACCGTGGGCAGCATCACGGGCGGGTATCACCGTTACTTCTCTCATCGCACTTACGAAGCACGGCCCTGGCTCAAATGGTTTTGGGCTTTGTTCGGCGCGGCCGCTTTTCAGAATTCAATTTGGGTATGGGCGCGTGATCACCGCGTGCATCACCGCTTCGTCGATACCGATCAAGATCCGTACTCGATCAACAAAGGATTTTTGTGGGCGCACTTCGGTTGGATGCTCATTAACGATCCTTCAACCGCCGACTTGAAACCTTACGGCCGCGATCTCGAAAAAGATAAGATCGTGATGTTCCAAGATAAGCATTACGTCTCGCTTGCGATACTGATGGGCTTTGTTCTGCCCGCGGTACTCGGATATTTTTGCGGCTCGTTGCTCGGTGGCTTGGCCGTCGCGGGTTTTTTGCGCATCGTCGTCGTTCACCACATGACGTTCTTTATCAATTCGTGGTGCCACTACTTCGGCAAGCAAGGCTACACCGACACGAACACCGCGCGTGATTCTTTCTTGATGGCGGTCGCCACGTTCGGCGAAGGCTATCATAACTTTCACCACATCTTCGCCAGCGATTACCGCAACGGCGTTCGCTGGTATCATTGGGATCCGACCAAGTGGATGATCCAAGGTTTTCGTTTACTCGGCGGCGCCCATTCCCTACGCCGCACGCCTTGGTCCGAGATCATGCGCATGCAGCTGGCCATGGACGAGAAGCGTTTAAAAAATCGTTTGAACAACCAATGGCAAGGTCAGTTTCAAGTTCAGCTCGACAATCTCAAAGGCCGGGTCGAGAGCGCACACGCCCGCTTTGAACAACTGCGCGAAGAGTATCGCAAATTGGCTTCGTCCTACGCGACGATCTCGCTCGATAAGCTGAAGGAATTAAAATTCCAGATCCGCATGGCGCAGATTGAATTCCGCGCGGCCTTGAAGCAATGGCGTGCATTCAATTCGTTCCTGCTTGAAACCGCGAACTAATCTAAATTCTTTTTCTGCAAATAGTGAAGGTAGCCCGCCAAAGCCTTAGAGCGAGTCTCTAAGGTGGGTATGCGTACGTATTCATGGTGCGTATGCATCTCGCCGCCCACGGGGCCCAATCCGTCTAAAACGAAATTACCCGGCCGCGAGAGGTAATTCACGTCACCCGCCCCGCCCGCGGGCTCCGATTTCACTTTTCGATTTTCGAGCCGGCCGACCAACGAAGCGTACTGCGCGGCCATGCGCCGTGACGGCTTGGTTAGCGAAAACGGCGGGCAATCGTCGACGACTTGGTAGGTCGTCTCGGTACGAAACTTCCCGCTGACCGAGACCTCCAGGGGCCGCGCCAAGATCTTTTCGATCTTGCGATGAAGTTTATCGCGCGCTTCCATCGACGGAAAACGCGTATCGAGTTTAATCTTCGCGGAACCGCAAATGATGTTGTGCCGGTTCTTGCCGCCTTCGATATGGCCGACGTTCACGCTTAATTCTTTTTTGTAGTTCGTAAGCTTGGCCAGCTTCACGATCTTGCGTGCGGCATCGTGGGCGGCGTTGGCGTGCTCGCCGTAGCTTCGGCCCGCGTGCGCCTCACGGCCTTTGATTTCAACGTCGTACCAGCGATTGCCACGGCGTTGGTGGATAATCGAGCCGTTGTCGAGCGCGGGCTCAAGACCGAACGCTACGGAAGTGTCGGCGCCGAGTTCACGAAAAATTTCGTTGAAGCCGACGGAGCCGATCTCTTCGTTAGGCGAACAGATAAATCGCAATGAATATTCGGTCTTCGGAAAGCTTTTAAGAAAACGCGAAAGACCGCTGAGACCGACGATCAAACCGCCTTTGTTGTCGATAACGCCCGACCCGAAAGCTTTTTCCTCGGCGAGCTCGATCTTGAATTCGCGGTAATTCGCCAAAACGGTATCGCTATGGGTGATCAAGGAAATGAACTTCTTAGTGCGGCCGGGCCGCTCGGCCACCAGCAGTTTGCCGAAGCGGTCTTCGCCCTGGATCAGCTCGATCTTGAAACCGAGATCATCGAGAAACGCGGCCACGTGATCTTGCATTGCCGTGACGCCGGCTTTGTTCATCGTCGCCGAATCGATCGCCGAATACTCTTTGAGCAGCTTGATTTCCGACAACGGAAATTCGGCCGTGAGAAACGACAAATCCTGATCGCGCAGTTCGGTGCCCAGGATTTTTTCGATCTTGAGGATTCGGTTAAGAGCCATGGCGGTAATTCTTGATCTTTTGACCTCCGCGAGCAACTTGTTTCAGTGCCAAAATGAGTTTGGACAACCTTATTTTAGCCGCATTTTACCGGCAGCCTTGATGATCCTCACCGTGTCTGGTTAAAGTCATAAGCTATGTTCAATTATTTTTTAGTCGCGTTCCCGGCCATTTTCACGATCGTTAATCCGCTCGGCGCCGTCGGCCCCTTCTTAGCCATGACGGCGGGTGACTCTATCGAGAAGCGCCAGTCGACGGCCTACCGCGCCTGCGTGCTGGCCACGATTGTTCTCGCGGTGTGCGCGGCTATCGGCGGGATCCTCTTTCAGTTTCTGGGCATAACGCTCCCCGCTTTGAAGATCGCCGGCGGGATTCTTTTGTTCATGGTCGCGGTCGACATGTTGAACGCGCGTGAGTCCGGCAGCCGCGCCACCGATGAAGAGCGTCAAGAGGGCGCGATGAAAGACGACATCGCCATTTTCCCGCTCGGCATTCCCCTGCTCAGCGGTCCCGGCTCCATGATCTCGGTTTTCATTCTGATGGAAAAAGCGAAGCCCGGGATGGACCAAGCGCTCATCTTCGTTTCGATCGGCGCGACGATGCTCGTCTCGTTTATCTTGTTGAGGCAGGCTTCACGCTTCGCTCGGCTGTTCGGCGCTACGGGCATCAACGTCATGTCACGGATGATGGGTCTAGTGTTGGCGGCAATCGCCGTGCAATTCATTTTGACCGGGCTGACGGATGCCATGCCCGGCCTCAAAGGATCGATCAAAACCTCAATGGGGCTTCGTTCGCTCGATACTCACGTTTGTACCGCCGTCGGCGGGAATCATCATCGTATCTAAGGCCCGGACTTCACCTTTACCGAATCCCACGAACGAGATCACTCGCCCCGGGGGCAACAGCGATAAATGGTGCAACTCTTGGAAACCGGTAAGCACGCCTTCTTTCTTGTCCATGGTGGCGTAAGCGCGCGACACGGCGAGCGGGTGCACCGACTTCGCCTGCGCTTGGAGTTTGGATACGCGCACTTCGGTTTCCGCTTCGAGCGTCTGCACGTCGATACGGCCTTGTTCCTCGATCCGCGCTTTCTTCATTTCGATCTGCGCGGCGACGCGATTGAAAAGCTGGCGGGAAATTTCGGAAAGCACTCGCACATCTTGGATGTACAAAGACTCGACCGATATCCCCCATTGCGATGAATCTTCGCGGATCTCTTGCAGCACGGCAAGCGCAACGCTTTCACGATCGGCGAGCAAATTTTCAAGTCTGACTTTGCCGGCTTGATTCATCATCGCGTGCGGCACGAGCTGGGTCATGGCTTCGTGCCAGTCCTCAACCGCGAAAACGCTTTTGTGCGCGTCGGTCACTTTGAAATCCATCCACACGTCTAAACGTAGCGTGGTTCCGGCGGCGTCGTTGACGTGCACGTCCCGGATCAATTGGTGGTCCAGACGTCGGGTCACGCGGATGACTCGGTAACCGGGAATCCACAAGGCGGGTCGGAAATGGTAGCCGGGTTCATTCAGCTGCTCGATGCAGCGCCCGAACGCTAAGAGCAGCGCCGATTCTTCGGGCTCGAGGATGACCGAAGCCCGGCGAATAACGAAATAGGTCACCAACAAGAACGCGATCGTCCCGCCGAAGGCACCGATAAAAATATACTGGTTGAAATCTTCCATGTGCGTCACCTAAGCCTTGAAGTAGAGAGTTTTCGAATTCGAGGTCACTTCGTCACGACGACGCTGAAGGTAGGCTTCCAAAACACCGTTGTCCTGCATCTCAGAAACCGCGCGGCCTAAAATGTCGATTTCGGTTTCGACCGCTTCGCCCTTTAGAGTCGCGATTTGCACCGCGTGTTCGGCCGCCGCGATCCGCTGTTCACAATCGGCACGAAAACGATTGAGCAAAGTTGTGTTTTCGGCCTCGATTTTTTGCACCGAGTTCAAAGCCTGCGCGAGATCCGCGGGCGGTAAGATCTCGGTGATTTCGGCGGCTTTGAAAAGTACGCCGTACTTTTGATCGAGTCCGCTTTGCACGAATTTCGCTTTGAGCTGCGAATGAAGTTCGGATTGATTACGGCGAATCTCGGCGTAAGAACCCTCTTCGGAATCCGGCTGACCAAATTTCGAAACTTGCGTACTCAAAAGACTGCGGAACAGTTCGCGAATATGGGAAGTCGGATGCCGCATGCCGAAAATGAACGCCGGAAATAACTCTTTACGAAATTGGAAGCGGATCTGCGGATTCATTCGCAACAAGGTTCCGTCGCGCGTGAGGATCTCAACTTCCCGCTTTTCCTCGCGGATGGAAAGGCTGCGTTCCATGATGGAGAATTGATGGACCTTTTCCCAAGGTTTTTTGGAGTTAAGCCCGGGGCCCGTTACCTCGAGCTTACCTTGCGAATCGATTCGCGGCCGGCCGAAACTGGTGACGGCGGCGGCGTGGCCCTCTTCGACCCGGTAAACCGATTTTAGAAACAAGACGATGAGGGCCACGCCGATCGCGGCCGACACCCCTAAAATGATTTCCATAAACAACGACCCCTTTTGGTTAAAACTTTAAAACTTCTAATCGTGGTTTCGGAATGTAAGTCCCGTCACCTTTGTACGCCGAGGCTAGTCCTAAATTCACGCCGACGACGTCTTCGTTAAAATGGTGATGATGCGCTTCGGCCGGCGGCAACGCCTGAGCTTTTTCTTGGCTATCGACCAGCGAACCCGGCGGCACGAACTTGCCGTCGGGGATTTCGACACCTACGACGATCGCGCCGATACCTACCGAGCAATGCGAACCGATAACCGCGTTGTGCACGACCGCTTTGAAACCTACGAACGTGTCGTCACCGATGAAGCACGGCCCGTGAATCAGCGCTTGATGCGCGAGCGAAACCCGCTCCCCAACGTAGATGGCCCACTTCTTCTCACCAACTTGCACCCACTGAGATTTCAGCGCGTGTAAGACCACACCGTCTTGAATGTTGGTGTCGGAGCCGACGAAGAACGGCGTGCCTTCGTCGGCACGGAGCGCGGCTTCGCTCGCCACGTGAACGCGCGGCCCGAGCACGACGTGCCCGATTACCGAAGCGTTCGGGTGCACGAAGGCCGTGGGGTGCACGATCGGATCACTTTCGACGTGCGTTTGCCAATCTTCCTCGGGGGCCGCGAACATCGCCGGCGTTGGTTTTTGGAAATGATCGATGCGGCTGGCCGGTAGATGCGCGCGGATCCCGGGCGCTAACGCCGCGCCGGTTTTGCTCGCTTGACGGGCTTGGCGTTGCAACGAAACTCGCTTCTTCCACCAAATATCCAAGGCGGAAATCACGCCCGCCGCGATCAATCCTAAGCTCAAGTGACCGCTGACCACGCCGGCCGCCGCCAGCACGAAAGCCAGAAACTGCACGCGGTTTTCCAGCAACAAATGTTTCATCGTTTCGAAATCGATGAGGCGAAAACCGATCAAGCACAACAGCCCGGCCAACGCCGCGACCGGAATCGAGCCGATCCAAACCGCCGCGAACAATGGTGCGACCAACAAAATGGTCGCGTGAGTGAGCGACGAGAGCCGCGAGCGGCCACCCGATTGAACGTTCACGCTCGACCGCACGATTACGCCCGAGACCGTCAGGCCCCCGAAAAAACCCGCGCCGAGGTTCGCAAGCCCCTGCCCAAGTGTTTCGAGGTTGGGCGCGTGTGGCTTTTCATTCGGCATCATCCGATCGACCGCTTGCGCGGACAAAAGCGATTCGGCCGTAGCTAAAATTGCGAGCGGAATGCACGCCACAAACAGATTCAACCACTGCATCAACGAAAGTTCGGGGAGCGAAAACACGGGTAAAGTGGCGGGTACCGCGCCGACGCGATGTACATCCCAGTTCAGGTAGGTGGAGATTGCGGTGGCTAAAGTTAAGCCGACGATCGCGGCGGGAAACTTTTTGTAGCGCGCAAGCCCCAACATAAAGAGAATGACGAATAAACCCGCGAGCACCGCGAACCAATTCACGTCGCTCAACCAAACCGGCGCCGCGAGACTAAAAAACAATTCACTGACCTGGTGATCAACGTCCAAAAGCATGGGGATTTGCTGATCGAGCAGTTTCAAACCCACGCCGGTGACGAAGCCCCCGAGAACCGATTCGGGTACGAAGCGCGCCAAAGAGCCCGCGCGCGCGGCAAAGAAAATAAGTTGAAACACGCCCACCGCGATGGCGCCGGCGGCGGCCCCCGCCATGCCGAATTTGCTCACCAACGCGAATACTAAAATATTGAGCGCGGCCGCGGGACCCGTAACCTGCAAAGGTGCGCCGCCAAAAATCGCCGCGATCGCGCCGCCGACGGCACCCGCGATCAAACCCGCCGAAGCCGGCAATCCGCAAGCCACCGCGAGCGCAACGTTTAGAGGTAATGCCACCGCGGCAACCGTCAAACCGGCGACGACGTCTGAGCCCAGGCGTGCGTTACTGAAAGTGTCGCGCCAGCTGTCGCTCCAAATTTCAAAATCTTGTGCGTATTGCCCGATCACGCCTTTTTTAGCCGGTGTTCGCCGCAGATCGCGCCGGCTATAGCTGTTCCGAAGAATCTCGCGGTCTTGTAAATAGGATCTATTTTCTTCCGGGCGCAGCAGCTCGTTCATCAATCACCCTTTACCGAAATGTTCTTGAATAGAAGATCAGCGAAAGGATACCCCGCCGCGCGCCGCGGGGACAAACATTACAAATATTGATAAATACGTTCGATTGGTTCGTTTTTCTAAAACTAAATCAAAAGATCGAAAAGACCGTGCTAAAGCTGGCCGAAGTAGTGCGGATCGCGGGTTGCATGGTAAAGAAGCTCACGTAAGGCGAAAAATAGATATCCCTCGTGATCGCCCAACCAAGACCGGCGCGTGCCGACGGTTGCAACGACTCCCAATCCCAATCGTTGTCGGCCCGGCGCAATTGCGAGAACGACCAAGCGCTCGAAGCGCGCAGATTCAAATTGTCGAGCAGCTTATATTCTAAACTCGGAATGAGCGAAAAGTTATAACTCGAGATATTGCCCGCATCCCCGCGGCGAAATTCACGGTCGAAAAAATAATAATCGAAATCAAAGACGTTGCCCACGATGAACCGGCTTTGCATCACCGTCCACTTCACGCCCTGACTTAAGCCTACCGAAGAGTTCTCGGCCTGCTCGCGGTAAAAGTCTGAAGTGATGAACGTGGCCTTCACGCTCGAACGCATCTGCGTCGGACCGGCGGCGTAGGTGCGATCGTAACTGATTTGCGGATTGGAGATTTCGTAGTTCTTATCGGTTGGACGTTTCTCAACCCTTTCGCCCGCAACTTGGTGATACGGCGTAAACCAGCGTGCGCCCGTCGAAAGATTAATCGCGTCGGCCGAGGTAATCCGGTAGCGCAGTCCCATGAGCCCGCCGAGCGAGGTACGGTTCGGGCGCGGGCGATTGTCGGGATTAGGCATCTGAGGATCGCTCAAATTATCAACCGGTGGACCCGAATAACTGAGATCAAATTTTAAACTGTATCTAGAAAGCGAACCGGCTTGCGCCTTAAGTTCAATATCGGTGATGCGTCCGTCTTCGCGAAACTTTTTATTCTCAATCGCCTCTTCAATTTTAATTTTGGTTTTTGATTCTACAGATTCGTCGGCCGCCCTTGCGAGATCGCCCACTCCGAAAACGGCGAATCCTAATGCAACTAAACCCAGACGAAAGCCTTGTACCGACCGCGTTGCGAACTTCATGCGTTCTCCCCCCAGAAAACTCCCGATAAACCGGGATCATTTTGTCCAACCGTGCTGAAGTCATACCGTCTGACACCAGAGATAAGCAAATTTTGATTCTGTTCAGGGTCAAGTCGACACCGAAGTTGACCAAAGCTTGGGCAAATACGCTGGCCCCGAATTTGTATTAGTGAATCGCGGGTAACGAGGGGGAGAGCGCCCTCCAGGACGGAGTCTCATGACGAATGTTTTGCGAGTTGTAATGGTTGCGATGCTGGTTTGGGGAAACTTGGCTTTCGCAACTTTACCGACAAAGGCTTCGAACGCCGGTCAAGACTTGCGAATCATTTCCTCCTGGATGGCGCATCTCAATTATTTCTACCCCGGGCTCGAAGTGGCCCCGGCCCGCGATGCGGATCTCAGCCGCGATGAAGTTCGCCGTCAGTTATTGCAAGACCTATCCTATCTAGAGCAAAGTCTCGGCGGCACGGTACGTGTTCCGCATTCATCTTTAAAGCAAATCGCTTGCGGGCGCCCCGAATGCACCGGCGGTGGCGGCGGCGGTAAATGCAGCACCTGCGAAGTTGATAAATAAGCGGGAGTCCGCTATTTTTCTTCGTTGGAGGTCCGCATGCGCATACTACTCATCCTTACGTCCCTATTCTTTTTCTCGGCCGTAGCTTCGACCGAAGACAACACGTTCGAAAAAAGCCTGCAAACCGTCGGCAAGAAAATCGATCAAGCTAAAGCAAAGGGCGAAAAGCTCGGGACCGAAGCGAAGAACGAATGGAAGGCGATCCAAGCTAAGACCGAAAAAGCCACCGACGACATCGGCGAAAAAACCGAAGCTAAGGGAAAAGACTGGGGCACGCGCGTTAAGGGGGCTTTCACCGAGTTCGGTGCCGGGGTAAAAAATGCGTGGAACAAACTCAAAGGTGATTCATAATGCTCGGACGTTTAGTTAAAAATGCCTCGATCGCACGCAGTGGCGTATACTTCCTCGAAAACTTACCCGTGCAGTTACTCAACCGCTTCATCGGCCCCGCCGATCTCGATAAACCGACGCCCGAACAGCTCAAAACTCTATGGCCACAAGTCGTCGCCCTTCACGAGCGTGAGGCGAACAACATCGAACAAGGCATCTATCCGTTAAGCGCCATTCAAATCGAAAATCCGTTGCGCCACGCACGCTCTTTTATTGAAGTCATGGGCGACGGTCTCCGGGTCGCTTGGCGCATGCGTAACAACAAGAACAAAGACTTCAAAGGTAAAGCCGCGCAAACCGCGAGCGGAATGCCCGAATACTACGCGCGCAATTTCCATTTCCAAACCGACGGCTACTTTAGCGAAGCTTCGGCACGCCGTTATGATCACCAAGTTGAGATCCTCTTCAGCGGCACGGCGGGCGCGATGCGCCGGTGTATTTTGCCGGTCTTAAAGCGCGACACGACCGGTGCGGGCCGTTGGCTTGAAATCGGTTGCGGGGCCGGCTCGGCAACCCGCTCGGTCTTAGCGACGTTCCCGAAGGCGCGTTTGACCGCGCTTGACCTCAGCGCTTCGTACTTAAAAGTAGCGCAAGAAAATCTTCGCGAGTTCGACAACGTCGATTTCGCGCAAGGTGACGGCACGCAATTGGACTACAAAGACGGAACGTTCGAAGCCGTGTTCAGCGTTTTTCAGTTGCACGAGATGCCGCGCGAAGAACGCGAGAAACTCGTGGCCGAAGCGTTTCGCGTCTTGAAACCGGGCGGCGTTTTGATTTTTGCGGATTCATTGCAAAAAGATGACGACCCTGAACTGAATTGGGCGCTCGAGCGTTTTCCTAAGATTTACCATGAACCGTTCTACGCCAACTACAGCAAAGACAAGATGGAAAGTCTGCTTAAGCGCACGACGGGCGTGACGGCGCATACCGAACTCGTCTTCTTAACGAAGATGTGCTGGCTTCAGAAACCTTCGAGCTCCGCTGAGAGCTGACGGTACACCGGAGCCATCTGGTCCCGTACTTTTTCAACCAACGATTCAACCTGTTCGATCGCGATGCCCGCGGTCGGTACGCGCGGCAAGATTTGCATAATGATGTTGTTGCGCCAGCGTCCCGCACCCAACAAAAAACCATCCTTCGGTAAAGTGTCGTAAGCGCCGGCCAAGATGACCGGCACGATGTCCATCTGCGCGTTGATCGCGAACTCAAACGGACCACGCTTGAATTTACCGAGCTCGGCCATTTTTTGCCGCGTGCCTTCCGGGGCTAACGCAAAAGCCTCTCCGTTTTCAACGCGAGCAATGGCGCTTTCGTAAACCTTCATGACTTTGTTGCGATTGCGGCGATCGATCGGCAGAACTCCGCAAAGCTCCATCGCCTTACCGAACAACGGAATTCTAAACAGCTCGATCTTGGCACCGAAGCGAAAGCTCCGCGGAAAGTAAGCGTACAGAACCGGTATATCCACCAGGCTGCTGTGATTAAACAGGATAAGAAAGCCCTTCTTTTGCTGCCCGACGGTTTCGGCGCCACGAACATCGACTTTGACGCCGGCCAACCGAACGAGCGGCAACGACCACATATATATGATCACCCAGTCGATCACTTTGCGTGAACGGATCACGCCCGCGACGAACAAAACCACGAAGGACATCACGAAAGTGTGCAGCAATCCGACCGTGGTTCCGACAAAACCCCGCGGGTACGACAAGACATCGAGGATGGATTTGAAGGCTTTTTTCATTGCCACGAATCTAGCCGAAGCGGTCGCAAAAACAAGCAAAGACAGGCGCTTCTCGTCGCGGAGTGACTTTTCACGGCCCTCCCGCGGCTTGGCGAGCGATTAAAGCGAGTCCCGCGCTGGCACCCCGGTTGCTCAAAGGACCGTGTCGAATGGATTCTTACAGTACGTGGGGTACAAAATGAATAAATGGATTTTAGTAATCGCCGTAGCCTTGTCACCTTTCCACGCTTTTGCCGATCGTTCAGAGGATCTGAGCGCCGAAGCCGAAGCTGAGGAAATGGAAGTTTTCGATCAAAAGAAGATCGACGAAGCTCAGAAAAAAGAAACCGCGCAAAACGAGCGCAACACTAAAGATTTGGAACGCCAAATCCAAAGACTTCAGGCCGAGAGCAAGTCGTTGTCGACTCGCATCGACTCCGCTTCCGAGCGTTTCGCGCAAACTCACAAACGTGCGCAAGAAACTCAAGCGATCGCCAAGAAGTTCGAATCGCAACGCAATCAATTGAAGGGTCAATTGGAAGCTTTGCGCGCCCGCACTCAACAAGCGCAAAACAAATTGCAAGGCGCCCAAGAGCTACAATCTTCGATGAAGTCAGAAATCTCTTCGTCGGAACGCGAACAGCGCGACCTCAACAACAAATTGAAGTCAGCCAACGCCCGCCTAGCCCGCGCCCAAAAAGACATCAAAAACTCACGCGGCAAACAACGCCGCCTGAGCCAGCAGAACCGCGCTTTGTCGAACAAAGTAGCCTCTGTTGAATCCCGCGCGTCGGCTCTCGAAGAGCGTTCGCTCGGCAGCGATTTCCGTTAATTTTCGTTTTAAAGAATTCGTTCGTTCAAGGGGAGCCGGTGGCTCCCCTTTTTTTGTTTTGCGTGAAGCTTGAGTTTACGCGGGGACCTCACCGGTGAACGCCCATCGCATTGGCGCGTGAACCTGTCCATCCGTGCGAGTGCCGCCTCTCCGCCGTCCGGGCGGAGAGGGAATGAAATGAAGAGATAGAATTTTTGGGAAAGATTCGGAGGGACGCACATCGTCCATGCCAAATAAATCTTCCTCCTTCTTTCCTTCTTTTCCTTCTTCCAAAGAAATCCTCCCAAATATATAACTCTTGCGGCCGCGGACGGCCGCAAGAAGCCACTCTCAAGGACGGAAAATCTATGCGACTAGAAGATGAGGCCATCGAAGCCACCAACTCTGCGCGCGCAGAATTTAAACCAGCATATCGAAAGCTCTGCGCGCGCAGAAACTTTTAACATTTTTTTATCCAACATAAATATAATTTGACGATGTTAGCAACTCACCAATGAAGCGCTGACACGTTTCATTTTCAAAATCTGATTTGCAAATTATGATTGTAAATCAATTCACCGCAATGGCCCGATCCGTAGCTTTAACAATGAACTATGAATAGGATGCACCAACCTCAAAACGTCGATTTTAAAACCCATGTTAGCTTCACGCCATCGCAAGGAGTTTAAGATGAATGCTGAACAAAAATGGATTCATGAGTGTGCGTTAGCCGCGAAAATTCGTTATCACAAATTCGAACTTGAGTTTGTGCAGATCCTTAAGGACGTCGAGCGGAGTAAAACGCATAAGGCTTTGGATAAATCGAGTATTCATGCTTACGCCGTTGAGATACTCGGATTTACCGATGCGGTCGCTTACAGTTTCATCGCGGTGGCTCGCAAATCGCGGGAGGTGCCTGAGATTCTAACTTCCGGGCTTTCGGTTTTTGTTTTGAATCGGATGGTTTCTACGCTTAAGCCTGAGAATGCGGCTGAGCTTATTCGTTTCGCCCAAACGCATTCGAGTCGCGAGCTTGAACGAGAGTTGGGGCGGCGCAATCCGCGGAGCAGATGTGAGCGGGTCAAATTCATTTCGGAAGAGTGCGTTGAGATCTCGGCGCATGTGTCGGTTGCGTTTTTGGAAAAGCTAAAACGCGTCGAAGCTCTGCGCGCGCAGAAAAATCAGCCGCAAGGTGTAGGGTCTGCGCTTGAAGCGGCTCTGGAAGAATATTTGCGTAAGCACGATCCTGTGCGGAAAGCGGAGCGGGCCCAAGGTCGCAAGGCCCGGGAACATAAAGCAGAGATGCAAAAAGCAGAGAAAGAACCCGAAAGCACGAACGTTAAAGAGATACGACAACCGGATGGTCCATCGACTAAACCCGAAGAGCTCTGCGCGCACAGAGTTCGGAAGCGCGTTCCGTTGACCGCGGCGCAGAAGCACGCGGTGTTCGAGCGGGATTCTGGGCGGTGTACTCATTTGGGTATAAACGGTAAACGTTGTGGCTCGGATCAGTGGATTCAAATTCATCACATTATTGAGGTCGCGCATGGGGGTGGGAACGAACCCGAGAACCTCACAACGCTTTGTTCGTTTCACCATGATCAGGTTCATCAAATGCATTTTCAACTGGAGCAATGGGGCTAAGGTCAATGGTGCGCCAGGGATTGCGCGGCGGCTCGTGGTTGAGGAGTTTACAGTCGCGGGCGTAGACCTGCTCTCAAAGTTGCGCACAGAAACCGGCTTAGTCTTTTTTTGGTTAGTTCTCTCCTCAACTGAAATATTTTGGCGTGGTCCGTGCAATGTTCTGGTCGCAGATCACAAATCAAATATTTGAGGGGTAGTTGTGCGTACGTTAGCCGTTCTTTTTTTCATGATGACTATTTGTTCTTCAGGATTTGCGCAGGAGTCGCAGGCGCGTATTCAGATCGACGCGACCGGTAAAGCTAGGGTCGGGACGACCATTTCGGGGCTTGTTGAACTTACGATCAAAAATCAAATCGAGGTCGTTAAGGTGACTTGCGGCGCGATCAAGAACGGAAGTCAGACCGTTTGGATCACTAAGGAGCCGCGCGAAATGATGGGGATCAAAACTTCCGATAGCCCGGAAGTTTCTCTGCAGTTCTTGGCGAAAGCTGATTGCGCCCAAAAGGTTCACGCCCTACGCGCCAGAACCTACGAACCCGGTGAGCAGAAGTACGGCATTCAGGTTGATATGCCCTCGCCGACTTCATTATCGGACATGCAGCTTCTTTAATCTGCTTAATCTGTAATCTGCTCGATCTTTAATCCGCTTAATCTTTGAGCGGCTTATAAATCTTCGGGATAAACGCGGCGCTCATCCAAGCGAGGGCCGCGAACATCAGAAACACGCCTTCGAAGCCGATGCGCGGAACTAACGGCGCGCCAAGCCCCTCTCCCAAAGAATTACCGATGTTCGAGAAGATCATGGCGCCCGCGAACAACGTCGCGGCCCAGCGGCCCTCGGCGAAACGCATGGCCAACGTCACGAAGGCCGTTTCTTGAAAGCCCCACGCCGCGCCCCAAACTAGCGCGGCGACCGGCGCCGGCCAGCCTAGCAGCGGAATACCGCAACCAAGACCGAGCATGAACAAGGCGAGAAATTGCGTCGGTTTGTTGCCCAAGCGTGGATTAAGCAAAGCAAAAAGCACGGCCCCGAGCAGCGCTCCCCCACCCCGCCACATGCCGAAGAAACCGACTTCAACGGAAGATGCACCGGTGGTCTCGCTTAAGTGAAGCGTGAGCAAACCGTCGGTGCCGAACGAAGCGGTTGCGTAGACGACCGCGAAGAGCGCGAAGAATACGTAGTAATCCTTGAGCAGCGAGGCCCAACCCTTGACCAGTGCTCCGCTTTTCTTAACGGGCGCAGAGTGAGGAACGAACAACACGATCGCCAAAACCACGGCCGCGAGTCCCGCGATCAACTGAAAGATAATTCCGAACCCGTGGCGCATGGCCAAGAATCCAAAGAGCGCCGACATCGTCACGAGCCCGAGCGATTTGCCCGCGATCATCGAGGCCTGCACCGACCCGTGCTCATGCCCGGCCGAGGTATCGACCGCCCAACCGTCGGCGCAAGTGTCGAACCACGCAAGACCGAGCGAAGCCAGCCACACCAGCGATGCGTAAGCAAAAAAGTTTTTCCCGGGATCAACGAACGACGTAGCGAAAAACGCCGACGCGAACAAAGTTAACCCGATCACCATGTACGGTTTGCGCGATCCCCAACGCCCCACGGGGAAGCGATCACTGACGTAACCCAAGCCCACCTTCACGATGAACGGGATCAACAATAGACCCGTAAATAATCCAAGTGCTTCTTTACTGACGCCGTTTGCGGCGAGATAAGGCTTTTGAAAATTGACGATGTAGGCCAACGCGGCCCCTTGAACAAAATAAAGCATCGAGAAAAACAGGAGTTTGCGCCACATCCTTGAAGTTTGCTAGGGTTGGGTCCAGATGCCAACTTCATTCGACTCAATCATGATCTTCAGCGACGGTGCGTGCACCGGAAACCCCGGGCCCGGCGGCTGGGGCACGGTCATCGTCTACCCCGAGGGCCGCGTGCGCGAACTCGGCGGGGGCAACCCCGAAACGACGAACAACCGTATGGAAATGGTCGGTGCCCTGCGCGGACTCGCCGCGCTCGAAGCGCCCGTGAACAGTGAGATCGAGATGTTCACCGATTCCACCTACGTCATCCGTGGGATCACGCAATGGATCTGGGGTTGGCGCAACCGCGGCTGGAAAAATGCCGAGGGCAAAGAAGTTTCGAACCGCGACTTGTGGGAGGAACTCTCACGACAAGTCGCGAGGCTAAAACCCACCGTGATCCATTGGCGTTACGTCCGCGGTCATACCGGCGTGCCCGGCAACGAACGCTGCGACGAAATTTCGGTCGCGTTCGCGAAGGGCCGCAAAATAAATTTATTCGACGGCCCACTGCTCGAATACCCGCTGGCGATCCACGATCTGCCCGACAGTCTCGAGTTACCGCCAATGAAAACAGCGGAGCAGCAAAAGAAAAAAGAACCGGCATTTTCGTATTTAAGTTATCACGGGGGCATCGTTTTTAGGCACAAGACCTGGGCCGAATGCGAACGCCGAGTGAAAGGCCAGTCGGCGGCAAAGTTCAAAAAGACCAAATCGGCCACGGACGAAAAAGAAATTCTTAAAGGCTGGGGTTTGGATCCAAATAAGACGGAGATCCGTGAATAACGATGCGCTGACCGACGCGCTTAAGCGTCGTGGTCTTTGCGTCATCGTTGATCTTGGTGAAGGCCACCATCGGCGGGCACATCACGGTCAAGAACAGCAGTCGTCGTAGAATACGTTTTCTCATACGATACTCTTCGGCTGCCCGTAGGTCCGTCTTTATAAAACCCGCGTGCTTACTAGACTTTTGCCCGTGTAATCTAGACGCCATTATCCCGAAATAACAATATATGAAAAAGTGGATGGAAAAGCTCATCGAGCAGTTCGATTTCGAATGGGATAAAAACGGCGCGGCGGAAGGTACCGGCGAGCCCGGCACTAAGAAAGTCACCTCGTTAGGTGAAGACCGCGCCACCATGCTTTTTATTCTCGACACTTACAACAAGCACCTGATGGAAATCGAAGGTCACCCCGTTCGCAAAACCCGTGACATGCTCGATGAATTTGCGAAAGAGCTGATCTCCCCGCGCGATAAGAATTCAGAACGTGTTTTATTTCGCCTACGCCAATTTTTCTCGGCTTACCGAATCGATGAAACGACCTACTTTCAAAAAACGTTTGAAGACTTCCGTACGATCATCTGGGACTTCGTTGATCAGTTAGCGGAAGACGTCGGCCAAGAAGAAAAAGAAGATTCCGAAATGAAGCAAAGCCTCGACGAGTTGAAAGAGGCCGTCGAAAGCAATTCGATCGACGATCTAAAGAACCGCTCGCGCAAGTTCATCGATTCGTATATCGAAAAGCAATTCAAAAAAGACAAGCGCCGCCAGACGCGAATGAAGTCGATCCGTAAGAATTTGACCAAGGTTAAGAAACAGCTCGGCGAAGCCTCATCGGCGGCCCGTACCGATCATTTAACGAACGCTTACAACCGTAAGACCTTCGATGAATACTGCGAACAGTTCGCTAAATTGCTCCAAGCTTCCGGCCAACAGTGCTCTCTAATATTAGTGGACATCGATCATTTCAAGAAAATCAACGACACCTACGGGCACCCCGTCGGTGATTTCGTACTCAAAGAATTGGTCGGAACCCTCAAAGGTGTGTTCTCGCGCGACGGTGATCTCGTCGCCCGAATCGGTGGCGAAGAGTTCGCCATTATTCTGCCGGATTACACCAGCGAGCAGGCAATGAAGAAGGCCGAAGAATTAATGGCGAAAATTCGCGCCGAAGTTTACGTTCAAGAGGATAATCAGATCCGATTCACCGTCTCGATCGGAATCGCGCAATTGACGAAACATGAAGAAGTTTTGTCTTGGGTAAAACGCGCTGACTTAGCTTTATACAATTCTAAGAACACTGGACGAAATCGCGCGACGATTGCGCCCGCCGCTTTGACACGCGTCGCCTAGAACTAGTCTTTAGTTAAAAACTGGACCTCTAAAAGTCCAGGTCTCGTGCCGATAATCAAGGCATGAAACAAATCATACTTATATACACCATGTTTTTATACTCAACCGCCGCCTTCGCCTACGAGACGAGCTGGGACGGCAATCACCCTTCTTCGAAAGCGGAAGCGTGGACTTGGATGGGCCACTTAAACGAAGTCGTTTACAAAAGCGGCCAAAAAGCTTTATCCGAAAAAGGCGTAGGCTACATGTATTACTACGCACGCAGCGAAGAAAAGGCGATGGGTTCGATGACCTTCCGCAGTTCGACCCGCACCGAGACGCTGAATAACGAAGGAAAGTCCTTCGCAACGGACACTATATATTTACCGAAGCACAACGGCACGTTCCGCACACGTACCGCTAGCCTCGATCTGCAGTTCAAAGCCGGCGTCATCAGTGACGTCGTAAAGGCTGCGCCCATGACGGCTAAGGACGATCAAGTCCTTAACGACGCACTCGCGCTGTTCCCCGGTTTGAAAATCGCGCCGGGCTTCAAGCCGAAAAAATCAATTCTTAAGGTCAGCGAAAAGAACGGCCAATATATGGATCTCGTTTATTACGCGATCTGGCCCGTATTGTCTTCGGCCGACGGCCGCATGACCTTCCTCGCGCAGACCGACACGTACTCGTTCTCGGAACCGATGTTGGTTACCGTGGGCTTCCGCAACGGCAAAGAAGTTGCGGGTCTCTCGTTCTTAGATCGCCAATGGGCGACCGAATCTTTCGGTACGAACATCATGGGTGATTTGACCGGCATGCTTAAATACGCGCAAGCGCTTAAGTACTCGCACGCTTGGTCCGCTTTCCATCTGCAGAATAAGCGCACGAAAGAATGGTCGTTCTTTCACTTATGGAATCAGTGGAACCGCAACCCTGACGTCCGTGACGCAAAAGTCGATTACTCGGGCATGCTCTACATGCACAACGGCATCGAATCGGGCCTGCTCGCCGCGAACGATTATCAATGGTTACCTTCCGGTTTCGTTCAGAACAAAGGCCGTGAGATCATGATGGATTACTCGTCGGGCCGCGCCGGCTTCTTCCCTAGCCGCGCCGATGTTTCCTCCCCTAAACTTGGGCTTGAGATGAGCTTTTTCGCTTCGCCGCACTTGCAGAACTTGAATCAACCGATTCCGTTTTACGAAGCGTACGCGGAAGGCGAAGGCACGCTCAACGGCGACCCCGTCTACATTCGTGGCCGCTTGGAATCTTCACGCCTGATGTTCCGTCCTCAAGATTACGACGAAATGATCGAGATCATGAAGACGAAGAAAGACGGCTGGGAACAAAGTGATTTGCAACAATGGCTGCGCGACAACAAGAACAATAGCGCGGACGGCACCCCGTTCGGCTGGTTGCACGAGCGTTTGGCCGTACTCGCCTCTTTGCTCGGCGAGATGCAGTTGAAGCTCGCGATCTTCGGCGATATCGTGAAGGGTACGAAGCCCCACGCCGACGCCAACGACCGCGCCGTTACCGTTTATTACTGATTCGTCTTCACCTGCCGACCCGCTCGATCGAGCGGGTTAGCCCTTCCTTCTCAACCCCCGACGCTTCCGCCGTCCAATCACTAAAAATCTCAATTTGATACGGGTGTAACTTTACTCCTCTTCGCACGCATGATGCGACACGTGTCGTGGGATTTTCGGGTGTGAGGTTTAAACGGTCGAATGAATAGACAGTGTCAACATCATCGCCGCCGGGAAGCGTTTAAAGCTGGCGCCGGCTTTGCTCTACCTTAAAGCAACTCTTAAGTTCCACCAAGAAGGAGGAATCATGAAAGGGATGAAGGAAATCCTCGTCTCATTCACCGTGGCCTTCGCCACGCTCAGCACGTACGCGTATTTGAAAAAGGAAATAAAGAAAGTAGAGCGAACGCAGAAGGACTCTGCACCGACGCAAATCTCGATTGCGCCGGACGATGTGGTCACGGATGACCCCAAGCTCTCACTCAACTGGGGACTGCAAACCCTCGATCTTGCGCAGGCTTGGCGCAAACAAACCGGTGATAAGAAGATCGTGGTAGCGATCATCGACACCGGCTGCGATATTCTGCACCCGAATCTTAAACGTAATATCTGGAGAAATCCGGAAGAGATCGCGGGCAACGGCATCGACGACGACGACAACGGATTTGTCGACGACGTCTACGGCTGGAATTTCGCGGACAACTCGCAAGACGTCATGGATGAACACGGGCATGGGACCCACATCGCGGGCATCATCGGCGCATCAACGGGTGATGGATTACCCTTGAGCGGCGTCGCCCCGGATGTGAGCCTCATGATTTTAAAATATTACGACGCCAAGAGCACGGGGCTAGATAATCTAGCGAACACGATCCGGGCGATACGTTACGCGGTCAAGATGGGCGCGAACGTAATCAATTACTCGGGCGGCGGAGTTTTGAAGAGTGCCGAGGAGGAAGCGGCCCTACGCTGGGCCGGCGAGCAAGGAGTGCTCGTCATCGCCGCGGCCGGTAACGAGGCCACCAATTCGGATTTCTTTCACTTCTACCCGGCCGATTATGACTTACCGAATATTTTATCTGTCGGCGCGATCGATCGCGGCGGAATGCTCATGGACATGAGCAACTTCGGAATCGCGACGGTCGACATCGCGGCCCCGGGAAAGAATATTTATTCGACGCTACCGAACGGTCAGTATGGATACATGACCGGCACTTCGCAAGCGACCGCGTTCGCAACGGGCGTCGCGGTTTTACTTCTGGCGCAGGATGCGCGAATGCTCGATCCGCAAACGCTGATTAAGCACATGGTCAACCACGGAAGACCGAACGCACGCCTCAAGACCCGCATACGCAGCGGATCGGTGGTCAATGCCGCCTTCTCGCTAAAGGCTTTAGATCTGACGCTCGCGCAAGTTCCCGGCGGACGAAAACCCGCCGACGACAAGAACTAGGTCAGCATTTTTTTAGCGATCTTCCCGCTATCGGTTTTGGGTAGGTCCTTCATGATCACGTACTGCATCGGCACCTTAAATTTAGCCAGGTGCCCGAGGCAGAATTCGCGCATCTGATCTACGGAGAGGTCTTGTCCGTCTTCGAGTGAAACGAAAGCCTTGCCGCACTCTCCCCACTTTTGATGTGGAATACCGACGACGGCCGCTTCACGAATTCCGGGAAGTGCGCGAAGAACTTTTTCGATTTCAGCCGGGTAGACATTTTCACCACCGCTGATGAACATTTCTTTTTTGCGTCCAACCACATAGTAATACCCCTCCTCGTCGCGCCTCACTAAATCCCCTGTGTGAAGCCAACCCTTTTTAATCGTTTCGTTTGTCGCCTTTTCGTTTTGCCAATACCCGCTCATCGTGACGGGGCCCTTCAAGACCAATTCGCCGACTTCGTTAGCGGCCACTTCCGTGCCCTGCTCGTTCACGACTTTCGCGTCGATGTAAAAATTTGGGAAGCCGATCGAGCCGGCTTTGCGGCGGCTGTCGGCCTCGTTCAAAGAAAAGACGTTCGGACCAAACTCCGTCAAACCGTAGCCTTGCCGCACGGGCACGCCGCGTGATTCCCATATTTCGATCAAAGGCAGCGGCATCGGCTCCCCGCCGACGATGGCGTAGCGGAGTGAGGAAAGATCGGTATCGTTGAAAGCCGGCGCACGCGCGAGAAATTCCATCGTGGTCGGTACGCCGAAAAGAACGCTCACTTTTTCACGAGAGGTTAGCGCAAGCACAAGATCAGGATCGAACTTTTTCAACAAAATGATGCGCGCGCCTCGGTGAAGGCAAGGTGTCGTAAGGACGTTCCAACCCCCGGTGTGAAACAACGGTAAGAACGTAAGCACGACGTCACCCTGGGTCAGGTTCAACCGGAGCCCGGTGTTGACCGAGTTCCAATAAATCATCCGGTACGACAAAACGGCACCCTTAGGAAATCCCGTTGTGCCCGACGTATAAAGGATCATGCAGGGATCTTCGAAGCCGGCGGTGAACGTGATGTCTTTAAAGGCTTTGCGGCTCGCCGTTTCGATAAGTGAATCGGGGCCGTCAAAATTCCAGACCTGCACGTCGCTCGTAAGCGCTTCGATCGAAGACCAGAACACGCGCTCGAAAATAATTAATTTAGCGCCGCTGTCGCGGCAGATGTGCTCGACTTCGCTGCGCGTGAAACGGAAATTGACCGGAACTAGAATCGCGCTCAAACGTTGGGTTGCGAAGAACAACGTTATGTAGTCGAGTTCATTCTGCACGATGGCCGCGACACGGTCCCCGGGCTTGATTTCGAAGCGGTCGCGCAACGCCTTCGCGACCCGGCATGAACGTGCGTAGAGTTCCCGGTACGTAAACGCCCGGCCGTCTTCACCACTCTGAACGGCTACGGAGTTGGGCGAGTACATCGCCCATCGTTTCAGCCAATCCAGTTCGGGCGAAGAAGAGTTATGTATCATAGCCCCATTCCATGGCCAGCGCGGCCATCGAAAGTCCACCGCCCGATCCGAGCATGAAAACGAGATCGCCTTTTTTTAGCTTACGTTGGGCGACGGCATCGTGAAGCGCCATCGGCACGCAAGCGCTGCCGGTGTAGCCGTAACGGTCCATGACGTTATGCGATTTCGTGTGGGGTAAACCTAGATTATCTAAAGCTTCGTAAATGGATTGAATATTTATTTGCGTAAGGAAGAAATGCTCGATCTGGTCGGGCCTCTTTTTAATACGGTCGAGCAAAATATTCGTTAACCGCGGCCAATGCGTACCGTTCGTTTCGATCGGGATCTTTTTTGCGAAGTTAAGAAGATGTCCACGATTCTCGATCACGTCGTGCGTAACCGGCGTCTTCGTCCCGCCGGCGTAGACCCCCATGAAGTCGTGGTACTGCCCGTCGGCGTAAAGGGTCGACGCTAAAATCCCCGCATCGCTTTCGGAAGGTTGAACGACGACCGCGCCCGCACCATCCGCGAATAGCGTCGCGATCCGGTGATCTTCGTAATTGATGTACTTAGACATACCGTAGGCACCCACGACCAGGATGTTGCGGTATTGCGCATCGGCCACGATATATTTCGAAGCCATATCGAGCGCCGTGACGAAGCCGGCGCAAGCCGAATTGATATCGAAGGCCGCCGAATTTTTAGCGCCGAGCTTATATTGCACGACCGCCGCCGTCGAAGGGCTGAGATAATCGGGCGTGTCGGTTGAAACGATAATCAAGTCGACCTGATCGGCGGTAATACCCGCGTTCTTCATCGCTTGTTCGCAGGCCGGAACGGCGAGGTCCGAAGTCGCTTGATCTTTATCCATGTAACGGCGCTGAAATATGTTGCGCTTCTCGCGCAGGAAAGTGTCGACATCGCGCCCGTACATTTTATTGAATTCTTCGTTGTGGACGATGCGCTCAGGTGCGTACATACCGGTGCCGCGGATCACGGCCCGTTGATTTGCCTTTGTCACGATTTCCCCCGCTCGTGTTAGGATATGGATTGGTTTACTTTGATTTACGATGCGCAGTAAAGAGGGCTTATTCTTTTTGTTGCGCCGGGTAACGCCATGCGCTTACCTATCGCGCCCCGTTTGCGCTATCACCTTTAGAAATTCATGGGGGTGAATCAATGGCACAAAACCAACTTCAATTCGATTTTTCTAGTAGAAATGCTCTAATCACCGGCGGCGCGCAAGGCATCGGCTTCGAGATTGCTAAACGTTTTCTGCAAAGCGGAGCGAAGGTGATCATCGCCGACTACTCGGCCGAAGCACTCGCCGCGGCGGAGGCCGAACTCAAAACTTTCCCGAACGCTAAGTTCGCACGGCTTGACGTTACCGATCGCGCAAGTTGCCAGGCCTTGGCCGAATCCTTAAAAGAACCTTTACATATTCTAGTAAACAATGCGGGTATTACACGAGATAAAAGCTTCGCGAAGATGAACGACGGCGATTTCGATCAAGTCATCCAAACCAATCTCACGGGCATTTACAACGTCACGAAAGCCGTGTTCGCGAAGTTTGATCCCGCGCAGCCTAAACGCATCATCAACATGGCGAGCGTCGTCGCCCTTTACGGAAACTTCGGGCAAACGAATTATGCCGCCGCTAAAGCCGGCGTCGTCGGCATGACAAAAACCTGGGCCAAAGAATTCGGCCGCAAAGGCTTCACCTGTAACGCCATCGCGCCCGGCTTCATTCGCACCAAGATGACCGAAGCGATGCCCAAAGAAGTGCTTGAACAATTGACCGCTAAAGTCCCGGTCGCCCGCATGGGTGAAACTTCCGACATCGCCAACGCGTGCATGTACTTGGCGAGCGATGCGGCTTCTTACGTCAACGGCACGGTCTTGAGCGTAGATGGCGGAGTGGTACTCTAATATGCGTTCGCTCATATTGTGTCTGCTGACGCTGGCCACGGTGTCACTGGTCCCGCTATCCGCGCCCGCCCTTACCCGCCACTCGAATTGGCAAAAAGGAATGGTAGAAATCCGCCCCGGGCAAAAGCTTTACGTGGAGCAACGACTCGCCGAACCCGGCAAACAAACCATCTACATGGCGAACGGCCTTACCTGGTCTACGCGCGACTGGAAAAAGTTTGTCGACGCCCTGACCGACATTGACCCAGGCCTCGGCATCGTTCTTTACGACATGCGTGGCATGGGCCGAACGCTGCTTGAGTACGCGCCCATTCGCGAGAACATCACGATCGATGAGCAAGTCGAAGATTTGCGGGCTTTGCGCATGAAGCTCGGCATCGACGGTCCGACCGCGATCGTAGGTTTGTCTTACGGCGGCGGGGTCGCGATCGCTTACCTCGCTAAGTACCCTGAGGATTTTAACGTCGGCATAGCGATGGCGCCGTTCATTGAACGTCTGACCGATCAGGACGTCATCATCAATTCTTGGATCACGCAGCATCGCAATATGTTCCCGTTCGATCCACGCACCAAACAGGAATTATATGATCATTACCTGCGGGTATTGATCTACACCACTTATCCTCTCGCCGAGCCCGTCCTGCTTGAGAACCGCCACAAACTTGAGGCCACGTACCGCATGGTGCAGGGCGCACTCAACTTTCAGGCCTTAGGGCAAATCGCCGACTTACCCGAAGATAAGCTGCATCTGGTCGGCGCCATGTCGGATGACTTCGTCAAACCCGAGCGTCTCGCGCTATTTTGGGAAGCCCTGAAAGACAAAGCCGCGAGCTTCTTGAAATTACAGAAAACCAAACATAAGATCCCGACCGAACGGCCCGAGATGGCCGCGAGCTGGACTTACGAAATCGTTACCGCCAACCCGGCTATTGCGGGCGGCGCGGTTTTCGAAGGTGATCCGGCGAAGGCGCAGGCGGTCCACGGCGACGTGGTTATTCCGCTGAAGAAAGCAGGACTTTGTGCATCTATTCTACGAGCGGTACTCAAACCTTTCTAAACAAGACACTTTGTTCTTGCACGGCAATCTCGGGTCTCACCGCTGGTGGCACCCGATGATCGAAGAGTTACAAAAGAACGGCGCTACCGGTCCCGGTTCGGTAATCCTGAGTGATTGGCGCGGCTGCGGAGAGAACGAAGCTTGGCCTTCCGGTCAGAAGGTCAGCCTCGAAGAACTCGCGCAAGATCAACTCGATTTGCTTGATTCACTCAACTTGAAAAAAGACGTAGCGCTTGCGGGACACTCGCTCGGGGGGCTGATCGCGCTTC